>JBGZEX010000069.1:0-77122 GCA_041846495.1 Marinifilaceae bacterium | reverse complement strand
CTGAAAGGAGAAATAGAGCAACCATCCCAACAGGTTACAGCATACGAATACTATCCACCTGACAAAGTTGTCTTGGTTGAAGCTGTCCGCTATTACCAGCGTGGCAATGGAAGATATTAGGACGATGGCGAAGCCGACAAAGCCCAAGATGATGTATTTGTCCTTGATTGATGATTCCATATTTCGTTGAGAGATTGAATGTTCCTGTATTATTTTGTGCAAAGTTAATGCTATTTTTCCCAATTACTGCCCGTTATTTGCGGTTAGAACGGTCTTTTTCAATGTATTTCACGAAATGTCATCATATCATACTCTGTTTCATACTCTGAGGGGCTTATAAATGGTGGAAAACATAGAGGGGCGATTATAGCCTTGTAGCCATAACCGCCCCTCTGAATACCTGTCAATGTGAGACATTTATGCCTCCTTGCGCTTCAAGGTTATCTTGTCCACCACCTGACACATCTGCTGCGCTGCTATCTTGGAATAGATTTGTGTGGTGGTAATGTTCTTATGTCCGAGATAGGCTTGGATGACAGCCATGTCCGTTCCCATTTCCACGTGCAGGCTTCCGAAGCTGTGGCGGGTACAGTGAAAGGTGATTTTCTTGGTTATCCCTGCTGCCGTGAGCCACCGTTGGAGTGGTCCTTGCAGCATCTTGTCCTTGAAATCCTCAAAGATAAGTCCCTCGCCCCGTTCTCCCAGCAGTCCATAGGCTTCATCACTGATGGGGTTATGCACTATTTCTTTGGTTTTCTGCATACGGGTGGTAACGAACATCCTGCCGTTGGTGTATGGTTGTATCTGCTGCCACGTGAGCTGTCTGATGTCGCTCTTTCTCAGTCCCGTAAGACAGGCGAAAAGAAAAGCTTTTTTCAAGACCTCCTCCTCACAGGGTGTTTCGGCAAGCCGTATCAGTTCCTCTTGGCTCAAATGCTCCCTGATGGTGGGAATGCACTCGATGCGGTCTAAGAAGCCGTTTGGGTTCTCCTTTATCTTCCTGTCACGGTAGGCGGTGTGCAGCACGGCACGGAAAGTTGACCAATAGCCTGCTGCGGAGTTGATGTGCAGCTTTTGGTTGGTGTGGATGGATTGGGGTGCATCAAGCAGGTATTCCATGAACTTGCGGCACAAATCCACATCCACCTCCTCAAAGGTGCATTTGCCGTTCACGAACCGCTGGAAATGCTTGTATACGTGCTGCCACTTGATATTCTTGCGGTCAGCCAGTCCTTTGAAATAGGCAAGGAAATCGCCCTTCATCTTGGTCTTGTCAAAAAAGCCGTTGTTTTCATTGAAAATGGCTTCGTAGCGCTGGTTGCGCAGGATGACCGCTTTCTTCATCATGCGTGCGTTGAAGTCCCGTTCCTGCTGGTTTGCAGGTTTGGCGAAGATGTAAATTCCTAAGGCTTCACGTGTAATCACTCTCATGGTGACATTGTCACGGTAGCCGGGATAGTAGTCAAGGCATAGTGAATACTGTGTCCCGTTCTTAATCTTGCGCTTACGCAAGGTAACTGTTTTGCATTTACTCATAATAATTATGTTTTAATTGGTTGTATACATTTTGGAGTTGTATCCATGTTTCCGATGGCAAAGGAACAACGTGAAATATCCGTGAATACCTCCACGATACATCATTTTGAAATAATTTTCGATAATCCCGATTTTTCACGGTTATTTGTTCCTTTCAGCCATGACACGCTCCACATCTGAGCGCAAAAGCAGGTTTTTCACACCCACCTTTATCTTTTCGATGTGCTTTACCTTGACGATATGGCAGATGTTGGCTGACGAAAGACCATAGATTTGCTGCACCTGCTCAACGGTATAGTAGCGTTCATCGTTCACAAGGTCAGTTCTGCGGAGTTCGTTCAAATGTGATTTGGAGTAATAGGTACGCCCGTACTCTCTTTTAGTGGGTATCTTATGGCGATAGGTGTAGGCACGGAGTGCGGTCGGCTTCATGCCGAACAGTTCCTCCACCTCCTCGGTCAGTAGCCAGTCGGTAATTTCGCTAATATCAACTGCCACACCGAAAAACTCGTCAATATGCTTCTTGCTGTAATAGTTCTTTCCTGCGATACGGCAGATGGGGATATGGTTACGCTTGGCGGAAGTGTAAAGCCACGACTGCTTTACCTTAAAAAGGGACATCACCTCCTCGCCCGAATAGAAGTCCAACACTTCTTCGCTTTCCTTTTCCCTTTTTTCTCTTTTGGCAGGTAAGGAAGATGAAGATGATTTCCTTGGTGTGGAGGTGTTGCCGGGCAGGATGCGGTGATAGGGATTGCCCTCCAACATCTGCTCGATGTCGGCTCTGCGGATGAATGCCATGCGGTTGCTGATGCGTGAGGCTTTCAGCTTGCCGATGGCTACAAGTTTGTAAATGTACTGTCGGGAACAGCCCATGAGGATGGCTGCTTTGGAAAAGGTGAGATACTCCTGATGCTGTATCTCCATCAAGGGTTGGGCGACTTTGAAGAGGTTGTTCTTCTGCATCACTCTGGCTCGTTTGGCTTCTGCCTGACAAGCCTCACTGCAATATCTTTGCATACCGCTTCGGGTTACAAAGGACTTGCCGCAAAAACTGCATTTTCTGGTTGCTTTCATACCGTTTTATCGTTTAATGGTTCATTTCTTCAATCCTATATCTCTGAAATGGTAAACGGATGTGAACGGAAGTCAACCGTTGTCGCTTTTCTACACAGTGTGACTGTTTCCGCATATCGGGGCGGTTATTGTCGCTTATCGTAAACGGTTGTAAACCCTTGTCAACTACCTGCACGATGTGACAAAAAATAAGCTCCGCAAATTCTCCACGTCAGAAATATGTATCAAAAATATGTGGAAAATTGGGAAGCAACAAATGGCAACCGAAAAGTGTTAAATTTTAGAATATGCTGGTAATTAAAGATTTATACTCGGATATTTCTGATTGCTTTTGGTTGTTCTATGGTTCTAAATACAAAAACGGACTATAGAGGAACTAAAAACCAATACGGATTTGCGATTAACCAAATATTCCTAATATCTTTCTCTAAAAAACATTTAATTAAATAGAGCAGCCTATTCCACTTCTTCGGAACAGCTGCTCTATTTTCTATTTTCTTAGATATATGGAATTGAGATGGAACAGAGCGGTTTTAAATTCACTGATTAAACCTGTTATTTTCCCTCCAAAGCCCAACGTGATTTATAACTCCAACGCGACGGACATCTCTCGATAAACTGCCGTATCCGGACGGCCTGGTCATGAGTAATGGAATTTTTACGACTATATTTTTCCATTATATTGAAGGAAGTAAAATATTCCGAAGGAACGGCATCCTCGTCTTCCGAATAAGATTTCTTAAATACGGAAAAATTATCGGTTTCGGTAAACATATAAGTATCTTCGCAATAATCCGTATCTCCGTCTACGATATTAGACTTATTTCCGCGAACCATCATATCCTGAAGTCCGAAATAATACCCGATTACAGTGGCCAGTTCCGGTTTATTATTCAAATCGCCGGCATTGAAATTCAGAAAACCCATATAATTAATCAAGATACCGACATCCGAATAATCCCCGATATCTTTTTTGGAAAACGTTTCCACTTCTTTGGGATTTATCAATCCGGGAATCGGTTCAGCTCCTTTCAGTATCACGTTAGGCTTTTTAGCCACATAAGTTTTGGAACCGTCGCTACTCCAAGTCGTAGCATAACGAGCCACCCAAATATTCAAATACTTATTCGGATCCCATTTCAATGCCTGAGCCGTATTGATATAATTATGGTAAGCCCTTTCGTTGGAAGGAGTTTCCGACAGTGGAATCCGATGTATATTTTTGCCGGGTTCTCTCAAAAGCAGACCTCTTTCATCGTATTTAGCCAATTCAAAACGAATCCCGGCATTGCCGCCATTGGGATTAGTCGTCATTTCCCGATTAAAAATCCTGTTCAATTTATCTATTTCCGATTGCAGTTTTCGTTCCGATACCGTATAAGTCGCACTAATCGAAGGATCCAGCTCGATCAAATGAAAAATCACCGGGAATACATATTCCTCCCGAGGTTCTACGGGTATCGGACGCATCCGGATCTCCAACTCATTGCTTTTTAGTTCGCCGGCTTTTGCATAAAATTTCAATGTGCCGGTCTCATTACCTTCTGCCGTAAAAATATTATTTTCAAGAATTTTTCCTGAATTATCGTATACATTGAGCAAACCTTCCGGAATCAAATCTTTGGGAATTTCGAAACTATCCCGCCGGACCGTTTCGTAATAGACGATTTCACCGGCTTCGGTCTTATGCAATAAATGCATATGTTCTTTGACTCCGAATGCGATAACCCGAAATTCCATCCGGGATTTTTGATCGGGAATCATCATCTTATGATCGGCTCTCAATTCGATAAACTTTATATCTTCCGCAGAAACCGGATTATAAATCAAAGTCTCATCATCGGGAGTGCAACTCCATAAAGCCGGCAATCCCATTATTATCAATCCAAATATATTTAATTTCATCGGTCAAGTATTTAAAATTATCAATTCCAGCCCGGATTATTTTTTATATGAGGGTTATAAGAAAGTTCTTCCTCCAAGGGGATACATAAAGCGTAGCGATAGTCTCCGGCATCCAATGTAAATTCGACTCTCTCCCCCGTTTGAGCATCCAAGCCGTATCTCTTGACTTTACGATTCATACGCTTCATATCCAACCAGTTGAAATCCATCTCATAACAAAACTCTTTTCTCCTTTCTTTCAGAATCTCCTCCAATACATTGTCTCCTTCATATGACGTATAACCGGGAATTCGGGATTTTTTAAAAGTTTCCAAGAGTTCTTTAGCCTTGGCATTACCCAAACGGGCATATGCTTCGGCACAAATCAAATATGCCTCGGCCACTCTGAAAAGTACGACGAATTCTCCCGTAAAAGGCCAACTCCGCGTATATTTGTAAATATAAGGAATATCTTCGCCGCCGATAGTTGTAGTTCCGAAAAAAGCAGTCAAACGAATATCTTCGGCATCAAAAGATCGATAAAACTCTTCGGTCGGCCTTTGTCCTTTATTGGCATGGGGATAAAACGGAGCATCCGCATTACCGCTCCCGGAAGTCAGCTTGGAGGCCAACTTCAAAAATGCATAGGGATTGTCTTTTACATAAGGAGTTCTGCAATTCCCGGCGAATTCGGTCTTAAGTTGAGCAGAAGTTTTTTCCAATTTATCTCTCAAAGCCAATACTTTTTCGGAAAATTTTGCGGCATTCGCCCAATCCTGTTTATCTGCAGCGGCTGAAGTCGCTTTGAACCAATAGGTATGGGCTAAAATCAAATCGACTATTTCTTTTCGGTAGAACATATTCCAGTCATCGGGTTGGGCTTCGTAATTCGAAACCTCCGTCAAATCGTCAATGATTTGCCTGTAAACCTCCGTCTGCTTCCGGCATTTCCCTCCGGTGATGCATTCGGGGTCCAAATTCAAAGGGATTCCCCGATTATCATCGTTATAAGTACAAAAATATTCCAATAACTTCAATATATACCATGCACGTACGGTCTTTACTTCTCCCATCACCTTCTCCCATGTTGTTCTGTCCGTTCCGTCCAAACGCTCCAATGCGACAACGGCTTCATTCAAATAGCCTATATGAGTATAGAAGTTTACCCAAGTCCGCCTCCCCAATTCCACACCCTTCCAATCCACATTTTCATAATACATTTTGGAATAGCCTTTTCCGTAGGTGGTAGTCGGAAATTTCACCATTTCCATTTCATCGGCGTACATGGCAAAACCCAAATTGATATTTTTGGTAAAAGGCCATGTTATTTTCTGTCCGTTAAAACTGACGGGAGATGTCCCGTTTCCTCCCATAGAATACAGATAGGCGGATACCATACTCTTGACATCTTCCAAGGTATTCATTACAATCTTATTTTTAGGTTTCAAATCCAAAAAATCCTGACAGGAAGTCAATGTCAATATCCAAATCAATAAACTTATCTTATATAATTTCATCACAACTAAATTTTAAATTAAATTCCGACATTTACGGCAAACACAAATTTCCGGGCGCTCGGATAACCGAAAGCGCCCAATGTCTCCGGGTCTATTCCTCTGTATTTTGTAAAAATAAAAGGATTATGAATATTAAAACCGAATCTCATGCGTTCGACATTCAATTTTGTACATATGCTCCGAGGCAAATTATAACCCAAAGAAATATTGGTACATTTCAAATAATTACCGGACTCGATCTGATTGTCGAAAAAATATTTCGCAAAGGCTCCCGTTCCGAATACGTAGACCGGCACATCGGTAATATCCCCGGGTTTTCTCCATCTGTTTTGTTCGGAAGCCAATTGATTCAAACGGGCATCGTACAAAGGATTGGAATTATAAGAATAAAAGGATTTTATCTTATGCCCCGCCATAAAAGAAAAACGTAGGGCCAAACTGATTCTCCGATAATTCAAATTCGTTCCGAAACCGCCGCTGATCGGAGGATAAGCTTCTCCCAGATAATCGGTGGCGGAAGTATTGAATTCGCTATCCATATTAAGTATCCGCCGTCCGTCTTTCTGCAAATGCCCATGCCATATACCGTTTTCATCGGTTCGTTCCACATAGGCCAATGTTTCTCCGGTCGCCGGAGAAACACCTGCGAATCTATAACCGTACCACGAATGAGCCGGTTTGCCGACGACAAAATAGCGTTGAGAACCTGAAGAGCGGGAAATTGTCCCCAAATCCGCAACGGATTCATAATAAGCATCGATAATCTTATTATCGTTAAGAGAAAGATTAAAACTTGTAGACCACATAAAATCCTCCTTACGTATATGAGTCGAAGTAATTACAAATTCCCAACCCCTATTTTTCAATGAAGCCACGTTAGCCTTTACGGTTCTCCGTCCCGATGAAATCGGGACCGTCGTATTATTCAACAAATCTTTAGTATCGTTATCGTAATAATTTATACTGCCGTATATCCTATTTTCAAATAAAGAAAAATCGATCCCTATACTTTTATCCTTTTTTTTCTGCCATTTAATATCCGGATTTCCCGGATTAATTGCCGTCGGTACTTTTTCCCCGTTATATCTTCGAGTAGCCGTATATGCCAACAAAGTAAAAGGATAGGCATTACGGTCGATACTTCCCGTATAACCGAAAGAGCCCCGTAAGGCAAAACGATCTATAAACGTTATTCCTCGAATAAAGTCCTCTTCGTGCATATTCCATTTGGCACTGATATTCCACAATGGCGAAAAGCGATTGTTTTTACCGATAATATCCGCACCGTCCATGCGATAACTGCCGGAAACAACATATTTATCTTTAAAAGAATAGGACGCCGTCATAAAAAAAGATACCGCTCTGTCTTGAGATTCGGTAGAACTGCCCAATCTGTCGAAATTCAATATCCCGGCATCCACGGAATTCAATTCCGGAAATCCGATCAAATGATAAGGTTCGAAATATTCCGGAGAAAAATTCGAAAAATTATTATTGTCTGTAGCGGAAGTCTCCTGCCCTATCATCATATTGACATAATGAATATCCGCAAAATTACGGGTATATTGCAGGGTATTTCTCAAGGTCCAACTTTGAGAACGGGAGGTCGCCTCTTCAAGAGAGCCGTTATTCATATTGTCGGGAATTTCTTTCTCCTGATATATATTAGTCAGCCAGGATTTATACTTGGAAGTATATGTCCCCGCTAAAATTTCTTTTTTCGAATGGGATGAAGTATGAGAGAGTGTGCCCTGAAAGGTATACATAAGTCCTTTAAACAGACGATATTCCAATTTCAGATTAATGCAGTTGCTGCTGTATCGAGTACGCTGCGTATTGGCTTTCAAATCTTGAATTACATTGACATCGTATTTGTATCCGTCTTTAATATGACTGAGAGCGGGTTCCCATGAACGGTCGTATTCATAATCCCCGTTATCGTCATAAGGCCGCTCGTAAGGATTGGCGAAGGTCGCATATTGCAAAGCATTGATTGCCGAAGCCGATATACGGTCATTCTTCAATGCGGTACTCAAATCCGCATACACTCGCAAACGACTGTTAAAATCATGAGTCAATTTTATACCGGCATTCAAGCGATCGTAATTGTTATTGAGCAAAACTCCTTTCTCATTATTATAGTTCAAAGAGGCATAATACTGCGTTTTCTCTCTCCCCCCGGACAGACTAATCATATGATTATGAGCTAATGAAGTGCGGAAGATCTCATCATACCAATCGGTATCTATTTTCTTCAAACGTTCCAATTCTGCGTTCGCAGCATTGTGGGAAATCAAGCCGTTATCTCTGTCTTTCAATAATTTGAATATTCTTCCATCTATTGTTACCTGAGGAAAATCATTATATAAAGATGTTTCAAAAGCTATTTTCTCCGCAGTCGTCATCATATCCAAACGGCTTTTAGGTGCCGTTTGAATGGAAATATTGGATTGTATATTCAATATCGATTTTCCGGCAGTTCCCCGTTTTGTCGTAATGACAATAACACCGTTAGCTGCTCTGGAACCGTAGACGGCAGTTGCTGCCGCATCTTTTAAAATCGTAATCGAAGCGATATCGTCGGGCGATATATTGCCGACCCCGCTGGTAAGCACCGTATTCTGCAAATCCGCTCCTCCTCCGAGTTGCGGCAGATTACCCTGTAAAGGCATTCCGTCGACAATCCATATGGGATCAGAAGTTCCGCTTAAGGAATTGATACCCCGGATCCGGATTTGGGCATCCGCACCGGGACGTCCGCTGATGCTCAATGCGGAAACTCCGGCCAATTCTCCTCTCAATACCTGATCCACCGAGGTAAATCCTCTATCCGCAATATCCGCAGCCGTCAACACTTCCGTTGCTCCCGTCATTCTGGTCTTCTTAATGGTTTGATAACCCGTAACCACCACTTCCTCCATTAAAGCCGCATCTTCTTCCAACACGACTTCTAAAAATTTTTCCCCCTTATATTTCAAATCTAAAGACTTCATCCCGATAAAACTGAAAGAAAGTATCGCCTCTCCCGTATCTTCCATCTCGATGGAAAAACCTCCTTCCAAATCCGTAGCTGCTCCGGTATTCCGGTCTTTTACCCTTACGGTAACGCCGGGCAAAGGTTGTCCGTTTTTATCCTTGACTCTTCCTTTTACGTTTATTGTACGGACTTGCTGAAAAGAGCCGGATTTCTTACCGGGGACAATCACTATATAGTCGTCCATAAACTTATAGGACAAATCCAGGTTTTCAAGAACCCGATTCAACAATTCGTCCAATTTCATACCCTCGAAATCAGCATTTACCTTCCCTTCCGACATCAAAAGATCATCGTTATAAAGTACCGTTTTTCGGGTTTGTCTACCTATTTCTTCAAATACTTTTTTAAGGTCGGTCTCTCCTAATTTCATGGTAATGCGTTGTTGTAAACACAATGTTGCAGAAAGAGGATTTACCAGCCACAAATACATGCCGAATGTCAATTTCATACCCTTAAGCAGGTTTCGAGATTTGTTTCTAAACAAAACAAATTTCCATTTTCTGTTTTTTTTCATCAATTCGTATTAATATGTGAGACTTATATATTTTCAGGAAGCAATGAGACCTCCATGGAAAATTCCGGTATTACTTCTTATTCACGATGATCGTATGCTTATTCAACACAAATTCCACATCCGTCGTCTCGCCGATTAACGACAACACATAAGCGATATCGTCGTGTTTTCTGAATGCTCCGGAAAATTTCATTTTCTTCAATTGTTCCGAAGTAAAAATAAAATCCACATCGTACCAACGGCTCAATCTTCTCGCCAAATCCTCCAACGGCATGGCATCGAATACTAAAATTCCTTTTTGCCAGGAAACAAATGCATCGACAACAACCCGGCGTACGGTTTGAGCATTCGCAATACGATCATAAACCAATTGTTCTTCAGGCTCAAGCACCGTATCTCCCGCAGTCGATATTATTCCGACTTTCCCGTGTATCAAAGTCACTTCCGTATACGTTTCATCCCGATAAGCCATAACATTAAAACCCGTACCAAGCACATTTATACGAAGTTCGGGCGTTCTGACTACAAAAAGATGCGACTTATGGGGAGCAACTTCGAAATAGGCTTCTCCCTCCAACTCTACTTCCCGAAATTCCCGGGGAAAACTTACCGGATATTTCAAACGGGATTCCGAATTTAAAAATACGGTCGTTCCATCGGCCAACCGCAATCGATATTCTCCTCCTCTCGGAACAATCAATTCATTATACCGTATCTCAAAATCCGGCAAACTCTCGTTCCGTCGATAAACCAAAAAAGCGGAATCGCTACTTATAATCGTATTTCCTTCACATATTTCCGTATCGCCGAAAGAACCCAAGGCGATTTTTTCTCCGGAAGCTAAAACCAACTCCGCTTTAGATTGCAAAGGTTGCGGATAACTTGCAAGTTCACCGGGTTTACGAACTTTATTCAAAACAAATATTGAAACTCCCAACAGCAATAAAATCACGCTTGCCGTTCTCCAATAAAAAAAACGATGCTTACGAATAAATATCTCTCTATTCCGTTTTTCCAATATTTTCTGCCAAGCCGTATCGGGAATCACCTTATCCCACTTGCCCGCATATTTTCCCAATTTCCACAAATGTGCGATGGTTTTGAACTCGGACTCCAATTCCGGGTCACTTTCCAACATCTTTTTCAAATGTCCGATATCTTCTTCATCGGCATCATTCATAAGAATCCGATAAATTAAATCCAATGCAGATTCCGGTAAATTCATATTGTCCTATTTTTCAGTAGGACTAAGAGAATATGAAAATGGGTGAATCAAAGTGATTTTTTTTACGATAAAAATGTAAAACAGAAGATAATGTCCGTTTTTCAACTTCTCTCTCAATATATTCAATCCTTTTCTCAACAACGTCTTTACGGTATTTACGGATATATCCAATTCTTCTGCCGCTTCCTTGTATTTCATATCCCGCAACAATATGCGAATCACAACGCTACGAGTCCGCGGGGGCAATTCCCGGATTGCTCTCATCACTTGCTCGTGGAGTTCTCCGTCGATTTCTTCCGCCGTTTCCACAGCAATATCGACATCTGTCAATTCCATTCGGTTTTTCCGTAAATCCTTCCGATGCACACAGGTATAACAAGCATTTCGAATCGAAGTAAATAAATAAGAAGATAAGGCTTGAGGAGCCAGATTGCACAAATATTCGTCTTTCCACAAGCGTACGAAAAAATCCTGCACGATATCCTCGGAGACTTCCAAAGCATTCATGAATTCATCGGCATAAACGACCAAGGGACGGTAATAACGGTCAAAAAGAATCCGTATCCCTTCATCCCGATTATTTCTGAATATCCGAACGATTTCTATATCCGAATGCATTTTAGTTTTCTCGCATAGGAACGACAATAGGAAACGCCCTCTATTTTTCTTGGCGGAGTAAGGTTACGACGGGGGTTAATTTATTCGCATCGCTGAAATTTACGGAATACTCGGGTATTCCGGAAATACCTCCCATAGAAATCTCCGGATTTCGGAATTCCATTAAGGAATCCTTAAGCGAAGAGCCGCTCATATGCACGGCATCCACTCCCATCTCGATAAAACCGGAAACATTGGATGCATCGATGCCGCTACCGGCCATAATCTCGATACGTCCGGACGCCCTTTCCAACATCTTCCGTATATTTTCCCTCCCTTCGACTGCCGTATTCCGTCCTCCGGACGTCAATATACGACAACAACCGCAACGAACGATATCCTCTACGGCCTTCAATATATCGGGAGTCATATCCACCGCCCGATGAAAAGTCACTCCCATAGGTGCCGCCAAACGAACCAATTCGGAAGTCCTCGCCATATCCACGCTTCCGTCCGTATTTAAAATTCCGGTAACGATACCGTCGGCCCCGCAACTTTTAATAAAGGCCACATCTTCTTTCATGATCTCGAACTCATCCTCCGTATAATGAAAATCCCCCCCTCGAGGTCGCACCATTACAAAAATTTCCAAGCCTCGGATACGGCATGCCGCACGAATCGTTCCAGCCGAAGGGGTTATGCCTCCTTCATAAGGAGATGCGCATAATTCGGAACGTTCTGCCCCCGAAGCGAGAGCCGTTTTCAAAGATTCGAGGGAATACGTACATACTTCCAATTTTATCCTTTTACCCATAATAAAAATTCTCCAATAAAGCCGCTAAAATAATGTTTTCTTACAAAAACGACAAACCGGAAATCCTACCGGCCTTTTTAGTAAATATTTCTTCCTCTTTTCTCCTCACAGCCACAACCATTTCGCATACATTATCGAAATTATGTTCGACTATCCGGACATCGAACTCCTTTATCAATTTCATGACATCGTTCAATTCCGTATAACCGAAACGTATACGTATTTCCGATTCTATCCTGCGTTCCACGAAAAGGGCATTATTCAAAGCATCGGCTGCCGCCGTCCTGTAAGCGGTTATCAATCCGGATACTCCCAATTTTATTCCTCCGAAATAACGCACCACAACGACGACTACGTTCGTAAGGCCGCAGGAAGATATTTGCCCCAGTATGGGTTTACCCGCAGTGGATGACGGCTCTCCGTCGTCGACCGCCCGGTATCGTTCTCCCGTATTTCCCAAACGATAGGCATAACAATGATGACGGGCACCGTAATGTTCCGTCTTTATCTTTTCCACTATTTCTTTGATTTCTTCTTCCGAAACCGTCGGATAGGCATAGGCTATAAAACGGCTCCCCTTTTCTTTATAAAGTCCTTCCGACGGTGCATCGATAGTGAGATAGGTGTCGTTCGTATCTTTTATCAAAAAATCCTCAGACGGAGTCATATTCGGAATATCAAGTCGTAATATTCAACATCTGGCGTATATCATCCATCTGCAACTTAAATCCCTTATCCGTATCCATAAGATTTTCCACCGTATTACAGGCATGAAGAACAGTCGCATGGTTGCGGTTGAATTGACTGCCTATAAAGGAAAGAGAGGCATTGGTATAGTTTTTGACAAAATACATCACAACCTGACGCGCCTGAGCAATTTCTCGTTTTCTACTTTTATCCTTTAAACTCGAAACGGGTATTTTATAATATTCCGATACGGTATTCTGTATTTTATCCAACGTCAATTCTTCCCGTTCCTGTTTTACCATCTTATCCAACACTTTTTCGGCAAGCTCTATTGTCAACTGTCTTTTATTGAAAGTGGAGTGAGCCAAAAGAGAAATCATCGAGCCTTCGATTTCTCTTACACTCGTATTCACCCGCCTGCATATATAATCGACAACATTCGAAGGAAATTCGATACCGTCTTTTTGCGCCTTATGCAATACGATTTTCTTCCGGGTATTATAATCGGGGACTTTCAACTCCGCAGAAAGTCCCCAACGGAATCTCGTCAACAAACGGTCCTCAAGGCCTTCCAAATCGGCAGGCGATTTATCGGAAGTAAGTATGAGTTGTTTCCCCAATTGGTGCAAATGATTGAATAGATGGAAGAACGTATTTTGGGTACCCGTTTTCCCGGCCAACTCCTGAATATCATCCAATATGAGTACGTCCATAAGCTGGTAGAAATGGATAAAATCGTTTATTTCATTTCTGCGGACGGCTTCCATAAATTGGCTGACGAACAAATTGGTACTTACATATAATACAACTTTTTCCGGATGATTCTGTTTTATCTCGAGCCCGATGGCTTGAGCAAGATGGGTCTTTCCCAAACCGGACCCTCCGTATATCAAAAGCGGATTGAATGCCGTCCCTCCCGGATTCATAGCAATAGCCATACCGGCCGAACGCGCCAAACGGTTGCAATCCCCCTCTATAAAATCCTCCATAGTAGATGCCGGATTCAAACGAGAGTCTATATGTATGCGATCTTTTTGCGGCTCAAAAGGGTTTTTTAATCCCCTGTCCTGTTTATTCAGTAAAACCGTAGAAGCTTTATTCTCCTTTAAAGGAGCGGAAATACGCCGGATGATCAAGGGATCGGAAGGCTCGCTTTTCTCCACAATGATTTTATACTCCAACCGAGCCTCGGGTCCCATTACCTTTTTTATAATAGGTCCCAAAATATGGATATACTCTTTTTCTATAATTTCGCACACATAGCTGCTACCGACTAAAATACTTAAAACATTACCTTTGCAATCGAGTGCTTTTATGGGTGCAAATATCGTTTCAAAACGTTCAGGAATCACCTGATTGCGTAATAGGTCCATACATTCGGACCAGATATTTTCACATTTTTTTTCCATATCAGCTCTGTATATAAAAACTCCTGCAAAATTGAAATTCCGTCGGATTTCCCTAAAGCGAAATTCTATAAAAAAAATGATATTTCAAAATCATTTTTTGTTTTTTCGACGTATTTTCTCTTAAAGCCTTGACCTCAACAACTTAAGAGTAAAGCGCTGAAAACAAGCACATTATCATCTAAGAGCTCCGATTTATAAATACGGTGAGGCGACAAAAACAATATAAATTACTACGCCGATAACACCGAAGAAAAAAAGACGACATTCCCTATTACATAAGCATATATACCCTCAAAACTCATAGTCTTATTTCTCTCGAAAAACGATATATTATGTAAACTTCTTTTTGTTAAAAAAAATTATTTAGAATAAATACAAAATTCCATTTACTCTAAAATTACAATCGAAGCTTTCGGATATTTTTCTTTAATGGATATTAAATTTTTTTCGGCCCTTTTCCTGGAATTACATAAATTGACCACATAATAATATTTACCGTCCTTAACGATTTCGTGTATATTGGAGAAGTTTCTGTATATATCATTCTCCCTTTCCAATCTTTTCTCGGTTTCCATAATCGACACCCCGAAAAGTTTATCCGTTTTCTTTTTCCCGGATGAAAAATCAATTAAAGAAAAATGCAAAAATCGCTTAGGATTATATTCGATTTCTCTTAAAAGGGAATTGATATTATAAACGGCCGTATTCAAATTATAATAAAGTTCTTCATTTTTCATAAAAGCGCCGAGACTGCCTTCGCCTTTATTCAAACCGGAAAAAAGAGAATCCGCTCTTCTCAACAAACAATTGAGAATATCTGCCGTAGCCTTTAAATCCGCTTTCCGTACGGAATCGCTAATAACCCGGAAATTTTCAATGCCTTGATTCATGACATCCTGGTTATTTTTTAAATTCGAGGTAATGACATTTACGTTATCGAGAATACTCGAAAATGTTTGAGATTCGGAAGCGATAAGTCTATCTAAGCCACCCGTCGCTCTCTCTACGTTAGAAAAAGTATTTCTCAAATTTTCAATACTTTGATTTATGTTATCCCGAGTTTGGGTATTAAATACATCCTGAGCCAACATAATAACCGTATCGAGAGACGACATCAAACGGATGGCCCGTTCTTTAAGAGGTACTATTTCCTTATTCAACTGTGCGAATATTCCCATGGAAGTACCGGCAATAAGCGTATCTCCGCTCTCGGCATAAACATAAGAATCTCCGGGTACGATATTCAAAGCTTTAGTCCCCATAAGGTCGGCGTTTTCAATCAAAGCCGTAGAATTTTTAGGAATCCTCAGATCTTTATTAATAAAGAATTTGACTAAAACCCTGTCGTAACGCTCTCCTATAAAATCTATGGCTATGACTTGTCCCACACCGTAGCCACGATATAAAACCGCACTCGAAACTTTAAGTCCGTCGACCTTATCGTATACGCCATAATAAAAACTGTTCTTTTCGAAAAAAGAACGTCCTCTTAAAAAATTAATCCCCCATATCAAAATAATAAAAGCCGACAATACGGTTATCGATAACTTAACTTCTCTACTCAAATGCATAATCTTAATTATTTAATTCCCTTTAAATTTTTCGGCACGGGAACGATGTTGCCATCGGAGACCGCAATTATAAAACAATCTTTCACTCGTTTACGTATATAGGGCAACTTTTTTTCAACTCTATTGAAATCGATATCTTCACACACATAATATTTATAATATCTTCCTGTTTTAATCATTTTTACATCACTCAATCCTTTAAACTCCCGTTTATCTTTTATGGGGTGTACGGAGGCCGCTATCTGAATTGCAAATTTAAGCGTTTTTTCTTTTTTATTTATTCCCTCCTCTCCTTCATTCTTCGTATCATCCGTTTTTTTATCTGAAACGCTTCGTTCCAACAACATACTGTTTCCTTCGATTTTAGCTTTATAAGCGGCAAATCCCTTAGCTATGGCATTAGCCATTGCTTTACGGCCGTTTTCCGAACGCAAATAGCGTTCCTCCGCTCTATTGGACATAAAACCCAACTCTACGAGAATCGAGGGCATTGCCGTAACTTTCAAAACCCAAAAAGGAGCCTGCTTTACTCCTCGATTCGCACTATAACCGCATTTTACCAACTCTTTATGCACGGCGTCTCCCAATTTCAAGCTATTATCCAAATGGACATTTTGAATAAGACTGAATATGATATAAGATTCCGCCCTATTAGGTTCGAAACCGGCATATTTCGTAGTATAATCCTCCTCGTATTTAATCACGGAGTTTTCTTTCATTGCTATTCGTAAATTATCCTCATTCTTCAAAGCTCCGAGCACATAAGTCTCTATACCTTTAACCGAAGAAGTCGGAGCAGAGTTCGCATGTATGGAAATAAACAAATCGACTTTCTCCGCATTGGCAAGTTGTCCCCTTTTCTTTAAATCCACACTCACGTCTTTTTTACGGGTATATACTATTTTTATTTCGGGAAACATCTGTTTTATCAATTTACCGGTATATAAAGCTACCGCCAAGGTTACGTCCTTCTCTTTCAAGCCGGTCACCCCTATCGTACCCGGATCTTTTCCTCCGTGTCCCGCATCTATGCATATTTTCTTAATCTTCGTCATATCTCCTTGGCCATAAACGTAAGGAGATAAGAAAAATAATATCGATAAAAAGTAAATTACGGAAATACATTTCAGATTTAGCATGATAATTCAAACTTTTTAAACCGGATTATCGTAATTAATCGCCAATATTTCTAAATTTGCACGCACGGCAGCCGTATATACAAGCATATCCGGCTTCCATGTCATACAAAAATAGTATTAAATTGCGACTTAAGAAATATATATACGATTTTATCCGTTACTCTTTCTTTTTCTGTCTTATCTACGGAATTAACGGCATGCGGACAGGAGAAGCGAACGTGAATATACGTATAACATCGGATAGATTCGCACAAATACGGGATACTCTTCCTCTAAATAATCTTACCGACAGTCTACGTGTTTTTTCCGGAGACAGTCTTTCATCGAATGCGGTAGATACGACAAAAGAGCAATTGAAATTTTCCGATATAATTACATATAAAGCGCAGGATTCCATCCGACTTTCTATGAGAGATAAAAAAATGTTTCTTTACAAAAAGACCGAACTGAAATATATACAAACCGAATTGAAGGCGGATTATACGGAATTGAATATGGAAGACAATACGGTTTATTCTTCGGGATTGAAAGACACTGCGGACAAATGGACGGGAAAGCCCGTATTCAAGGACGGGAATCAGGAATTCACATCCGAGGACATGAAATACAACTTCAAAACGGGGAAAGGATATGTGAAAAACATCATCACACAAGAAGGCGAAGGTTACGTACAGGGAGCTCTGACCAAAAGAATTTCCGATAAGGAATACTTTCTCCGAAAAGGTTTGTACACGACTTGCGACCAACACGAATGTCCGCATTTCTATATAAGAATGAGCAAGGCGAAAATGATACGTAACAAAAAAGTATTCTTCGGATTTTCTCATCTCGTCATAGAAGAAGTTCCTCTTCCCCTCTTTTTGCCCTTCGGCTTTTTCCCGATGACAAAAAAATATTCCTCGGGGTTTATCATGCCTTCGTACGGAGAAGAACAAATGCGGGGATTCAATCTTCGTAACGGCGGATATTATTGGGCTATAAACGACTACATCGACCTTACTTTAACGGGAGACATCTATACGAACGGTTCGTGGTCGACTAACGTGTATTCGAATTATACGAAAAGATACAAATATCGGGGAAGCTTCAACTTCACGCTGAGTAAAAGTCATATAGGGGATCGCGGAGCTCCCGACTATTCGGAATCTTCGGATTGGTCCATTCGTTGGCAACATTCACAGGATTCCAAAGCCAATCCTTATAGGACGTTTTCGGCATCCGTAGATATGTCTTCATCCACCAACAATTACTATAATGCGGATAACATAAACGATATTGCCAATAAACGTAAAAGTTCCAGTATTACCTGGAGCAAGCGCTGGCCGGATTCTCCTTTTTCTCTCAACGCTTCTTTCCAACATAACCAAAACAGCAGAGACTCCACCATATCCATTACCCTTCCCTCTTTAAGTCTGAACATGACTCAAATTTATCCTTTCCGCCGCAAAGAGCCGGCCGGGCAATTAAAATGGTATGAAAACATCGGTTTCACTTATTCGGCTTCCATGAAAAACGAGGTGAATAATCTCAAGGAAGACCGGCTGTTCAAATCGGAATCTTTAAAGGAATGGAAAAACGGATTTCAACATAATGCAGGCATAAGTACGAGCATCAAT
This sequence comes from Marinifilaceae bacterium, assembly GCA_041846495.1. Classification (GTDB taxonomy): domain Bacteria; phylum Bacteroidota; class Bacteroidia; order Bacteroidales; family Marinifilaceae; genus JBGZEX01. The sequence goes on along the minus strand of JBGZEX010000069.1, from coordinate 58,499 downwards.
CTTATAAAAAACCTCTCCTTTTCTCCTTCCTTCCGCTATGAAGGAGCTGCAAGCATAAATAAAATCAAAAAACATTGGGAAACGGATACCGCACTACCTATGGGTGGACGAATTGCAATCGATACGGTTCGAGGATTTTTCTATGCGCATAATTATTCGGCCTCGTTTTCCATGTCCTATACCCCCACCCTATACGGAATGTTTATGTTCAAACCCGATCGCAGGATACATGCCGTACGCCATGTCATCAGGCCGAGCGTCAGCGCCTCTTACACTCCTAAGTTGGGCGTAAACAACAACAAAGAAGTCACGGCTATGTTTACGGGACAAGAACCCCGGAAAGAAGAATACAATCCTTTTCAAAACAGCGTATTCCGGGCGCCGAGCGGACTGACCCGAGAATCGGCGAGTTTGAGTTTCAGTATAGATAACAACCTCGAAATGAAAGTCAGAAACGATAAGGACACCACCGGAAACGAAGAATTCAAAAAAATCAAACTTATCGAAAGTTTCAGAATGTCCACCAGTTACAATCCTTTTGCCGAAAAATTTCGATGGAGCAACATACAAATGGCGGCAAGAACGCGTATCTTCAAAGATAAGATGAATCTCGATCTTTCTGCCGCTTTCGACCCTTATGCCTTAGACGAAAACGGCAATCGGATCAATAAATTCCATGGAGGAGTGGGACGGCTCACCCATGTAAACGGCTCTACCGGCATTCAATTTTCTGCAGATCAAGGAAAAAACAAAGAAGAAAAAAATGAAAAAGTAGGCGGTTATTATGACCGGTATATGGATTTCGATGTACCGTGGAGTATCAGTATCGACTATAATTTCAACTATAGCAAATATCAATTCAAAGGCAAAATAAACCAATCCCTCCGAATTTCCGGAGACATCAGCCTGACACCGAAATGGAAATTAGGTTACAGTACGGGTTACGATTTCGACACACATCAACTTTCAGCCACCAACTTCAATATTTCCCGGGATCTCCATTGCTGGGAAATGACTTTTTCGTGCATACCTTTCGGGAAACATCAAAGCTATAACTTTCAAATCAACGTACGTTCGAGCCTGCTTAAAGATCTCAAACTCATCAAACGGGATTCCTGGTACGACCGGGGATTTTAAACTACGACATTCGTGCAAAAATATTCTCATGTAAACATATTGAATCTACAGGCAGGATAACGGAAGATTCCATACAAATCGAAATTATGGCAGAAGAAATCGAACGTAAATTTTTAGTAAAAGGAGACTTCAAGAGCGAAGCATTCAAGGCGGTACATATCATGCAAGGCTATATTTCCACGGTACCGGAGCGTACCGTACGCATACGCATCCAAGAAGACAAAGGATATATTACGATAAAAGGAAAAGGAAATGTCTCAGGGACAAGCCGCTATGAATGGGAAAAAGAAATTCCGGCAGAAGAAGCCAAGGAACTTCTAAAACTATGTGAACCGGGAATAATCGATAAAACCCGTTATATGATAAAATCCGGGAAACACATATTCGAAGTGGACGAATTTCACGGAGAGAATTCCGGACTTATAATTGCGGAAATCGAAATCGAAGCAGAAAATCAGGAATTCGAAAAACCCTCGTGGATAGGAAAAGAAATAACCGGAGATATGAAATATTACAACTCCATGTTGGTAAAAATTCCCTATTCCCAATGGAATTGAAACATTTCTCCGGATAGACTTTTACGCTCTCTAACACCGCTCTTCAATGAAATTGAAGTCTACCTCCCATACTCGTTCCGTACAACGATAATCGGCGGTTTTTCGGAAATCGGAAAATATTATGTAAATTAGCGGTGTCGAATATTGTTATGCTGAATATTAAAAGAATTACGGATAAAAAAGATTCCGATTGGGAGTCCCTCCTCAGAGTTTATGTTTCTTCTTTTCCTTATCGGGAAAGAAGAGAGGAGAATACGTTAAAAGATATGATATCCGCCGATAAAGCCCTGCATATAAATTCCGTAAAATACGGAAAAGAAAATGTAGGTTTGTTGGTATATTGGGATTTCAACGAATTTTCCTATATAGAACACTTTGCCATAGAAGAAGACTTCAGAAACCGGGGATTGGGATTCAAGGTGATTTCATGGATTAAAAACCGGCAATCTCCTGCAATATTGGAAGTAGAACCGCCCGAAGACGAAATCTCCGGGCGCCGGATAGCATTTTATGAAAGAAACGGATTCTCCGTTATCTCGAAATCTTATCTCCAACCGCCTTACAGAAAAGACGAATCCCCTTTTCCGCTATGGCTTATGGGAGCGCCCGGTATAAAAAAAGATACCGGCGAAATCATCTCGACCTTATACAACCGGGTTTATAATACGGGATTTCGTCCCGCCAGATAGCGGATCACCCTATAAGAGGGAGCATCTTTCAAAAGGACATTTTTATCCGAATCCAGAAGATAAAGCGTGGGCATAGCTTTAAGATCGTATATCTTATTTTCATTCAACGAATGCGATTCTTCATATGCAACCGTCCAATCTTCCGGAAATTCCTTCAAGTGGTTTTTCCATGCCTTTATATCTCTATCCGGATATACTGCTATGATTTTCAATATGTTTTTTAAAATCAGTTCGCTGATAACGGATGCATCTTTCAATTCTTCCGTCATAATCCGGCAAGCATCGCAATCCGGATTATAGAAATATAATAATAAATAAGTCGATTTCACGGAATATAAACGGGATTTCCTACCCTCTTTCGTAAGATAGACAAAATCGGCGGCTTTTGTACCCACCCTATTCCTCAAGGCGATTTTAAGCTGGAATTCCGGACGTGCCTTCTGCTCGTGCGAAAGGTTTCGGGAATTGACAATCTCTTCCAAAAGGGCAATATAAAGCTCCTCATTCCGATAGGGAGAATTCGGATGATACAGATATTGCTCGCTCATCGTATAAAAAAAATCGAATATTTCCGTATTTTTCTCGGCAGCTCGTATCAATTTTTTCAAACAATCCGCAGCCTTATTTTCCTCTATCCGTGCCAATAAGTCCATATAATCGATATATATCCCGGAAATACTCTCCATATCCTTTAAAAAGCCGGTATTCGAAAAATCGAAATTCTTCCAATAATTCGCAGCCATATAGTCGTTCCGTTCCCGAACACCGGTAATCACAGCCGGAACTTCAGGCAAGGAAAATACCGATTTAATGCTGTCTTGAAACGAATCGGCATGCCTTTTTACCGTTTTATCCGAATTTCTGTATCCCGGTTTGCAAGCCGATATAAAAAGCAATAACGATAACCATACGACGACAAATTTCATCATTTCAATTAAAATATATCCGACAAAAAAGCAATACCTTAAGAGGCTGCCTTCGCACTTTAAGGCAGCCTCCGAAATTATAAAGAAAATCGATATCAGGAATTCAATTCTCCCAAATAGCGTTCCGCATCGATGGCGGCCATACATCCCGTTCCGGCAGAAGTTATTCCCTGGCGGTAAGTGGGATCCATTACGTCTCCCGCGGCAAATACTCCGGGAATATTGGTACGTGTGGACTTTCCTTCCGTAACGATGTAGCCGTTCGCATCGAGTTCCACGAATTTCTTAAAGACTTCGGTATTGGGGGTATGTCCTATAGCCAAGAAAAAACCGTCTATCTTTATCTCTTTTTCCTCCTCGTCCACCTGTCCTTTACGGAAAATCAGGCGGGCTCCTTCAAGTCCCATATCGCTTCCGAAAAGTTCTTTCGTATTATGCTCGAACAGAAGTTTAATGTTGGGTGTATTGAACACTCTGTCCTGCATCGCCTTGGATGCCCGAAGATAATTCTTGCGTACGATAAGATATACCGTGCGGCATAATCCGGCAAGGTAAGTAGCCTCTTCGCAAGCCGTATCTCCGCCACCGACAACCGCAACATCTTTGCCCCGATAGAAAAATCCGTCGCATGTAGCGCATCCGCTTACTCCGAGCCCTTTGAACTTCTCTTCCGAAGGAAGGCCCAAATACTTGGCCTGAGCTCCGGTAGCGATAATCACCGCATCGGCTTCTATTTCTTTATCTCCGTCTATAATCACTCTATGAGGATGTTCGGAGAAATCCACATCGGTTACTACGCCGAAACGGATATCGGCTCCGAATCGTTCCGCCTGCTTTTTAAGATCTTCCATAAGTACGGGACCGGTAATCCCTTCGGGATAGCCGGGAAAATTCTCCACCTCGGTCGTCGTCGTCAACTGTCCTCCCATTTGCATTCCGGTATAGACCACCGGATTCAAATTAGCTCTGGATGCATATATGGCAGCCGTATAACCCGCAGGTCCGGAACCTATAATCAAACATTTTACATGTTCTTTTGTCATAGCAATATTTTTTAGTCATTACAAAAACCAAAAATACCAATAAGAGCCGAATCTCCAAAATAAGCCCCAACGGGAGGGCGGTTAAATATATGTTAAACAGCCCTCCCTCCAAAAGTTCGATTATCCGATGAGTTATTTTGCAAGCAATGCGGCCAAAGCAATCGAATTCAATTTGGTTTGAACCGAATCTCCCCGGGAGGAAAGCACGCTCGGCACGGAGGCGCCCACCATCACAGCTCCCAGAGTCACATTTCCCAATTTGGTATTAGTCTTGTAAAACACATTACCGGCCTCCAAATTGGGGAACAGCAAACAATCGGCATCGCCGGCGACCGGGGAATTCACCTTTTTGATTTCGGCAGACTCTTTATCTATGGCGACATCGAGAGCCAAAGGTCCTTCGAAAACCGCTTTCGTAAGCTGTCCTCTTTCCCCCATTTTAGCTAAAATGGCAGCTTCCACCGTAGATTGCACCTTGGGGAGCACTTGTTCGCTCGGAGCTATCAATGCGATCTTCGGCATGTCGATTCCCAATGCATTGGCCGTATTCGTAAGATACTTGATAATCGCCTTCTTTTGATTCAAATCGGGCAGAGGAATTACGGCCACATCGCTTACGATGAGCAATTTATGATAAGCGGGGATATCGAATACGGATACATGGGAGAGTACGGCCTTTTCCGGAACGAGTCCCTTTTCCTTATTCAGAATAGCCCTCATGAATTTATCCGTACTCACCAAACCCTTCATAATGACGTCCGCCTCTCCGTTGCATATCAATTCCACCGCCCTCGCAGCACAACGCTGATCGTTGGTTTCGTGAACGATACGGAAATCGGAAGCATCGAATCCCTCTTTCTTACATATATTTTTTATGACTTCTTCATCCCCTACCAGAATACCTTCTATCAATCCCTCTTTCACAGCTTTATATACGGCATCGATGGAATGCGAATCGTTGGCATAGGCCACAACCAAACGTTTTTTGTCCGGAGAGGATTTCAAAATTTCAAAAATCTCACTAATTTTTCTGATACTCATATTCGTATAATTTTAATCATTATCTGTTTTCCAACCATTTCCGGGCATTCACAAAAGCCGTAATCCACGGAGTGATTTCATCCGTTTTCCGTTTCGGATCATACCATCCCCAATTCCACGGATAAAGCGAACGCTCTATATGAGGCATCATGGCAAGATGGCGGCCGTCTTCGCTGCATAACGCAGCGACGGCATAAGGCGAACCGTTGGGATTGGCGGGATAATTGTCATAGGAATATTTCATGGGTATGCCATAAGCTTTCTCCTCTTCTTCCAGGACGAAACGTCCCTCGCCGTGGGCAATCCAAACGCCTAAACGGGAACCGGCCAAATCCGACAGCATCACCGAGTTATTGGGAAGGATATCCACACTCACGAAACCGGATTCGAACTTGCCCGATCTGTTATGTGTGAGTTTGGGGTGCTTTTCTCTATCCGGATAAATCAAACCCAATTCGGTCATCAACTGACAACCGTTGCAAACTCCCAAACTCAGGGTATTTTCCCGCCGGTAGAAATTCTCCAATACCGTCCGGGCTTTGTCGTTATAGCGGAAGGCACCGGCCCATCCTTTAGCCGAACCCAATACGTCGGAATTGGAAAATCCGCCTACGAATACAATCATCCCCGTATCCTCCAGGGTCTCTCTTCCGGACATAAGGTCGGTCATATGCACATCTTTCACTTCGAAACCGGCAAGATAAAGAGCCCATGCCATTTCCCGGTCTCCGTTCACTCCTTTTTCGCGAATGACGGCAGCCTTCGCTTTAGGTAAGGAATTTTCCGAAGCGTATAAGGATAAATTTCCCTTGAAGTATTCGGGAAATTTATAATCCAATACGTTATGCTTATAATTATTATAACGTTCCGAAGCCATATTCTCCGCCGTCTGGCAGGAATCCAACAGATAAGACGTCTTCATCCATATGTCCCGGTAAACATTCAAATCGAAATTCCAATGCTTATCCGTCGACTTGAGGGAAAGTTTTCCATTGAGTACGGATTTTCCCATAAAAGAGTAATTCAATCCGAAATTTTCCAATATTTCCCCTACTATACGGCAGTTATCCCCGGCTATTTGAATCAACACACCCGGATTTTCGGCAAATAGAATCTTGACCGTATCTTTTTCGGACATATGAGAAAGGTCGATCTCCATTCCCAAGCGATTATCGGCAAAACACATTTCCATAAGGGCGGTAATCATACCTCCCGAAGATATATCGTGTCCGGCCAAGACCAGGCCCCTTCCTATCAGTTGCTGCAAAGCTACGAATGCGGCATAGAAATAAGAAGGCTCGGCCACATCGGGCACCTCGTCCCCTATACGCCCTCGAGTTTGGGCAAAAGCGGAACCTCCTAATTTGAAGGCATCTTTGGAAAAATCTATATATACGATAAGGGTATTTTCATCCGGGGATAGCACGGGAGATACTATTCTTCTAACATCTTTCGCTTCGGCGACAGCGGATATGATGACCGTACCGGGAGCATTAACTTTCATATCCTTGTATTTCTGAGTCATCGAAAGCGAATCTTTGCCGGTAGGTATATTTATCTCCAATGCGGAAGCAAAATCCGAAGCTGCCCGTACGGCATCGTACAACCGAGCATCTTCTCCCTTATTCCGGCAAGGCCACATCCAATTGGCCGACAGGGAAACCCCCTGAAGTCCTCCCTCCAATTCCGCCCACACGATATTGGTAAGCGCCTCCGCTATGGCCAGCCGGGACCCCTTGGCACTATCTCTCAAAGCAGCTGCGGGAGCATGTCCGAGAGAAGTGGCTATTCCTCTCCCCGAAGTAAAATCCAAAGCGACCGCCCCCAAATTGCTGAGCGGCAATTGCAGAGGTCCCTGACATTGCTGCACGGCTATGCGCCCCGTTACGGAACGGTCCGCCTTATTCGTAAGCCAATCTTTGGAAGCTACGGATTCCAGACTCAATACCGCCTTTACATAATCCTCCAGCTTATCCTCCGTATAAGCAAGGCCGGCATAAGTTTCTTCCGTCCGGCAATCTTCCATAACCGTTTTGGGCGAACTTCCGAACATATCTTTCAGTTCCAGCTCTATAGGACGGAGTCCCGTTTTTTCACTTTCGAAAACGAAACGGTCGTCCCCGGTAGTCTCTCCTATAACATAGAAAGGAGCTCTTTCCCTTTCGGCCACCCGCTTCATAAAATCCAAATCTTTTTCCTTTAACACCAAGCCCATACGCTCCTGAGATTCGTTACCCACGATTTCCTTATAAGAGAGCGTAGGATCTCCTACGGGAAGCCGGTCCAAATATATCTTCCCTCCCGTTTCCTCCACCAATTCGGAAAGACAGTTGAGATGACCGCCGGCTCCGTGGTCGTGAATGGAAACTATGGGATTGACGTCGCTTTCGGCCATGGCCCGTATCACGTTGCACACTCTTTTCTGCATCTCGGGATTCGAACGCTGGACGGCATTCAGCTCTATGGCATTCTCATAAACCCCCGTATCCACGGAAGAAACGGCTCCTCCCCCCATACCTATGCGGTAATTGTCACCTCCGAGCAACACGACTTTATCCCCGGGTTCGGGCTTGTGTTTCAAAGCCTGTTCCGCATTGGCATAACCGACCCCGCCTGCAAGCATGACCACTTTATCGAATCCCGTCACCCGTCCCTTTTCTTCGTGTTCGAAAGTAAGAAGAGAGCCGCAAATCAGAGGCTGTCCGAATTTATTTCCGAAATCGGAAGCTCCGTTCGAAGCCTTTATCAATATATCCCGCGGAGATTGATAAAGCCATTGCCGCGGTTCCACCTTGGACTCCCAAAAACGTCCGGATTCCAAACGGGGATAGGAAGTCATGTAAACCGCCGTACCTGCAAGAGGCATGGCGGCCTGTCCTCCGGCAATACGATCCCGTATTTCCCCACCCGTACCGGTAGCGGCTCCGTTGAAAGGCTCCACCGTCGTCGGGAAATTATGGGTTTCCGCTTTTAAAGAAATCACCGTATCCACCTTTCGGACTCTGAAAAATGCAGGCATATCCTGACGTTCGGGGGCAAACTCTCCGATTGCGGGCCCCTGAATAAAAGCACAATTATCTTTATAAGCCGATACGATACGGTTGGGGTTCAATTTCGAGGTCAATTTTATCATCCCGAAAAGGGAAATGGGCTGTTTCACCCCATCTATGACAAAATCCCCGTTGAATATCTTATGCCGGCAATGTTCGGAATTCACTTGAGAAAAGCCGAATACTTCCGAATCGGTAAGTTTCCGACCGAGTTTGGCCTCCAACGAAATCAAATAATCTATTTCCTCCCCGTTAAGCGCCAACCCCGCCTCTTTATTATAATCTTCTATATTATCGATATATACGATGGGTTCCGGTTGTCGCTCTATTTCAAAACAACGTGCATCCAATCCCCGGTACAAAGCCTTGAGCATAGGATCGTAAACCGCATCTTTTTCCTCCGTCCGAATAAATTCCTCTATCCGGAATATGCCGTTTATACCCATATTCTGAGTGATTTCTACGGCATTAGTACTCCAAGGAGTGATCATTTCCTTACGGGGTCCTATGAAAATACCGTCTAAAAATTTTTCATTGACAACCCGGGCATTCCCGAACAACCATTCCAATTTACTTCTATCCAAGGAATTTTCGATACCGGAATACCCCACGGCATAAACCGTATCGCCTTTTCTATAAAAAACCACAGACATATTTCCCAATCTTTATACGAATTAATATCTTACAAAGATAATACAAACGGGTATATCTATATCCAAAAATCAAAAAATATGCTTCTCCCGAAAAATTTTGCCGTAAATCCGCAAAGAATTCCTCGTTCCGACATATTTCGAGCCGATTTCTCTCACCCCTTGGGCATAAGGAACAAACAATCTCAAGGATATTTCAATCCGAAACGACGAAACATTTCCGTATCTTCCTCCTTCATACCCAAATCATTATAAGGACGGGCCTTATCGTGATCGTCGAGATAAAACCGGGGAGCCTCCCGAAATGCGGTTCCGGCCACCGAACGGGAGTTGTCCAAATAAGGAGTCGAAATGCCCCCTATCTCCAAAAACGAATGAAAAATCACATTGGTCGTCACGGGTGTATTCCTGTGTTTTTTCGTCTCCCTGTATTCCGAAAAACATTGTTCCACATAAGCATCCGACATCCAAAACAATAACGGAATATACAATTGATAAAACGAAGGTACGGGAGAAGCATGTAAAAATAAATTTCTTTCATCGTCTATAATATCTTCTCCGTGATCGGAAGCATATACGCATGCGGATACGGCTCCGGTACGTTTCAAACTTTCTTTCACCTCGTATAAAAATTCGTCCACTCCGCGTATGGTATTATCGAAAGCATTCGTCAAGCTTTCCCGATACTCAAGGGATATTTTTCCGATACGGTCGGGACGGAAATAAGCTTTGTCTTCGGGATAACGTTCGTTGTAATTGAAATGCGAGCCGTAAGTATGAAGAACGACAAAGCATTTATTCCCTGCGGAAGAAATAAATTCTTCAAAATATTTCAAGAGTTCCCTGTCATAAAACCTCCGCATACCGGTTTTCAAAGAATCGTTAAGATTGACATAAACATCCGCTTCTTCTCCGAAAAAATCGGTAAACGAACGATTTCGCGATTGATTGGAGAAAAAAGCCGTTTTGAATCCGGCTTCTTTAAAGGCTGTAATAATACTTTTACATTCATAAACGATACCGTAATTTTCAGCGGAAGCCGGCGACAAAAATATGGGCACCACTTTATGCGTAGTATTGCTTTGGGTAAGCACATCCCGATAAACAATCCACGAAGTATCGGAAGCAAGATAAGGATTCGTATTTTTCGGATATCCGTATATTTCCCAATTATAAGCTCGAGATGTTTCTCCTATAACCATTACGTATATCTCTTTCAATTCCGGAACGCGGGTAGAGAAAGCATTGTATTTAAACTTCGAGGATATTTCCGGATAATGCTTTATCTTATACCATTTTTGAAAAGCAAGCTTCAGATTATAAATCACATTTACAGGAAAGACATCCGATTTTACGGCAAAATTTTCTTCCCGTCCGTATACGACGAGCGTCGAAAAAAATCCTAAAATCAAAATCATCGTACCGGATTTTATAAAAAAACGACGGAAAAACTTCGAGACTACGGTTTCATTCTTCATCGAAACCGCTCCCAAGATAAGAGCAGGTATGTAAACCCCCACTATGGTCGCTATGGCAGGCAAAAGTTTATCCAATAATTCGAAAGCTTCGCCCGGACTCGTAGTAGCCACATTTAAAAACATATCCACCCCTATGACGGAACCTCCGAAAAGATAAAGCAATACGATTTGGAAAGCCCCTAAAAAAACCAAAGGAAACAACAGCCATAACATTTTCCCCGGTTTTCGCGCCAAAGCCATCAATATCAAATAAGCCCCCAAAGGCAACGAAACGCTTACCAAAATTCTCCAAAAAGAAATTTCCTGCGTAAATAAGAGTAAAAAAGAAGGCAAAAATAATACACCTACGAAAATAAAATACGCCAATCGCTGATTCCGGAAAACCGAAAAAAAATTTTTAAAATGCCTCATTAATCTGGAATATAAAAGCTGTTTGACCTTTCCCGAATCCGTAATCCAATCGCAGATTCGTCCTTTTCTTTATCTCAAACCGATAACCCAATCCGAAATTGGGTAGCGTATTTTTCCAACGAAAAGAATCGACATTTTCATATACATTACCTCCCCCTATCCACATGCAAACTCCATGCCGTCTATAAATTTTTTGACGAAGTTCCATCTGCATTTCCACAATATTCCTATCCCTATACCGGCCTTCGTAATATCCTCTCATACGATAAGAACCGCCTGCCATAGCCATCAATGTCCAAGGAACATTCCCGGAATTAGCCTGATGATGAAAATCCAAAGCCAATATACAATCCCTCCACACCTTACGGAAAACGTCCAACACAATATCCGTTTTCATAAATATATATTTATTTCCCCAAAGTCCCGAATAATAATTATTATGTATCTTAAAATAAACGCCTTTATAAGCATTCGTCATAATATCCCGCGTATCCCAAACGAGCATAATACCGGGAGCAAAATTGAAAATCGAATGCCGCTGTCCTATATCCGCCAATTTATCCGTCTCGAAATCCTTACCGGATACATAATCCGTTATCAAAGAAGTTCCCACATATATCCGATGCACTAATCGAATCAAAACTTCCGCCTGAACATGTGTCTGTTGCCATTTGAATTTCGTCTTATTCTCCTCTTTAGAGGCATTATCATAACCTATCCCCCAATAATAAGCGGGATAGGAATAAAAATAAACATCATAGTTTATACGATACCTGTCTTTGGGGAATATATTGTTTCCGCCTATTCCCGCCATAAAATATCCTTTGGTAGTAATATCCGTATACAACGAAATATTGGAGGGCTGGAGTCCCGAATCCGGATTATCCAAATAATAGCTTCCTGCTGCAACGACGCCCAAACCCAATTTGGCATCGCTGGAATAATGAGGTCCGAAAAAAAACAATACATTATTTTTTTTCTCTTCACCGTCTTCGAGCAAAGCCATTACTTTGTCGTATAATTTTTGAGAAACCGGCATCTTCTTCACCGTATCCCTCGAGCGGTATACGGTAGTCGAATCGCTCGAAAAAAATGCAAACACCCTACCATGCAACCGGTTTCCGGAAGCTATTCCCGTCCCCAAAAGAAATCCGAATACGATTAATCCTATTTTCATCATTCCGTATAAACCAAAGATATATTATCTACCCACAAACTATTGCCCACAGTCCCGATATAGGCTCCGCCGCAACTTGAAGAAATAAAAATAATCATATGAGTCGGCACATCATTTGCATCGCCCCATTCCGTTTCCCGTATGGGTACGATGTTTCCTTTCGTGTTTTTACAATAATATATGCGTTCCCTGTTCATAAGTCCCATATACGACTTATAACCCGGCAAAGCGGTAATATCTCCGTAAACGACGGGAAATCTTACGGCCGTTTTCCATTCCGCATCGGGATAAACCAAACGTCGCACCAAAGTTCCTATTCTTTTGGCAAACACATTTCCGTTCTCATCTTCCCAACGTTTTTGCAATAATAATAAGATTTCGGCGGAATCCCTTCCCGGAACTTTTTTTACCGCACTGAATCCGTTCATATAAACTCGTTCCTCCTTATCTACCGCCTTGAATTTATAATCCAACATCAAAGCCGCAGGCCGCCGTTCGAAAGAGATTCCCGGCAATATCTTCTTCATCGGCTCCTTCGTATTTTTTATAGGCTCATCCATTTCGCCCAAAAATAAGGAACCGGAGGCCAAGACCTTAATATTCACAAGCCCCAACACCTTGCATTTTTCAATCTTAGTATCCAAACGGGCGCATTTTTTCCCGTCTACCGTGTCCGGAAAAACGGAAGCACTCGTTTTCACTACTCCCACATCGGCCATCACATTCGAAGTCCGCCAAGGAGAAAGAGCATGCCGTCGATAAGATTTATTACCCTTGATATGTTCGGCCGGAGCCGGCTCGTGGAGCGTTTTTTCCGCACCTCCCAACAAAAAAGACTCCTTTATTTCACGAACCAACCAGGTTTCGAAATTTCCGAAAGGAACAGGCTCTATCCGTTCCTGAGCCGCACACATCATAACCGAAACGAACAAACAGACAAAAAAAACTATTCCTCGCATATAATCGCTTTTCATAAAATTCGCATTAATTCCAGTTCGCAAATATATACTTTTTTAAATGAAGTCATTCAAACTCTTTTTTCCTCTCGTTATTCATTAAAATCAAAAACTTCATTGTTTTATACGGCTTTGTCATTATATTTGCAAATGCCGCTCCGCAATATACGATTAAAGAATTTCATATGGAAAACTGTATTATCGATATTAAAAATGCTACAATCATCCAACAGGGAATCGATATTCTAAAAAACATAGACCTCAAAATCGAAAAAGGGGCATTTGTTTATATAATAGGGAAAGTCGGAAGCGGGAAAAGTTCTTTCCTCAAAACCTTATATGCCGACCTGCCCTTAAAACAAGGACACATAAAGATCAACGGCTTCAATCTTAAAAACATCAAAAAATCCGAAATACCTTTACTGAGACGCAAATGCGGTATTGTTTTCCAAGATTTCAAACTTCTTACGGACCGCAACGTATACTCCAACCTGGAATTCGTTCTCAAAGCCACGGGCTGGAAAGATAAATCGAAACGCGAAAAACAAATACTCCATGTTTTAGAACGTGTAGACATGAAACAAAAAGCAGCGAAAATGCCGTATCAATTATCCGGAGGAGAACAACAACGCATCGTATTAGCGAGAGCCCTGCTCAATATGCCACCGATCATCCTTGCCGACGAACCTACGGGCAATTTGGATCCCGAAGCCTCCCGGCGCCTTATCTCCCTTCTCAAAGAAATAAATAACGAAGGGACGACCGTTATCATCGCCACTCATCAATACGACCTAATCAAACAATTTCCCGGCAAAATACTCAAATGCAGCGATTGCGCCATTACCGACGCCAACGGTTTTTTAGGTGAAAACAACGAAAGTACGGATAATTCGCTCTCCGCTGAAATACAATAATAACTCATCCGTTTTCAAATACCGCATAAAAAACTCATCTTATTCGAAAATTTTCCTATCTTTGTTTAAGATTTCGGTATTGTTCGTTTTACGAATAATGAAAAGGGAATCAGGTGAAAATCCTGAACAGACCCGCTGCTGTAAGTTCCGTTTAAGGAACCGGATATCGACTCCGCCACTGTTTCGTCAAAGGAACGGGAAGGCCATCCGGGAACCCGGGACAAGTCAGAAGACCTGCCGGAATCGCAATGATGTTTAACGGCTTTCGGGGAATAGAGCTAAAACAGAATAATCGGCTACCGTATATCCATTAATTTTACGAGCTTACTCTGTTTCAGACCTTCGTACTTTCGAATAGTTCTTAAACGGAATAATGATAAAAAAATCCGAACCGAACGGAGTGAGAAAAAAAATATTATATACCCTGTATGTCATGTCAGGCTTTATATCGACGCTTCAAGCCCAATCGAAACTCGACAGTCTGCAACATTTGCCCGAAGCGATAGTAACGGTAGATGCCATCAAGGAGATTATCCCGGGACAACGACTTTCGGGAAAAGAATTGGAAAAACTAAGCAGCTTCTCCGTAGCCGATGCCATCCGCTATTTTTCAGGGGTACAAATTAAAGATTACGGGGGATTGGGAGGACTTAAAACCGTAAATATACGAAGTATGGGAGCGAACCATACCGGCGTTTTCTACGATGGGGTACAATTGGAAAATGCCCAGAACGGACAAGTGGATTTAGGTAAGTTTTCTCTCGATAATATAGAATACATATCTTTACACAACGGACAAAAAAGCAGTATTTTCCAACCGGCAAAAGATTACGGAGCTGCGGGTTCCATATACATTCAAACCAAACGTCCGGTTTTTGCAACAGACAAAAATCACAATTTCGACTTACGGATAAAAACCGGTTCCTTTATGCTTTTCAATCCCTCTTTAAGATGGGAACAAAAACTCAAAAAGGGTTATTCTTTCAGTTTGAACGGAGAATTAATATCCTCCGACGGGAAATATCCTTTTCGTTACAAACGGGTATTCAAGGAAGGTTTTGTCGCTTACGATACGACGGCGACCCGCAAAAACGGAGATATAACCGCCGTGCGTGCCGAAGCTTTCCTTTTCAAAGAAAGAAAAGACGAATATTGGGACGTACACGGCTACTATTATTATTCGCATCGGGGGCTTCCGGGATTTATCGTAAAAAACGTATGGGGACACGGACAACGATTATACGATGAAGATTATTTCATACAGGGCAAATACGAAAAAAAAATCTGCGATTTCTACAGCACGAAACTCAATGTCAAATACTCCAGCAACTATAACAGGTATATCGACAGGGATTGGACAAGTCCCACCTATGTAGATAATAAGTACCGACAAGAAAGTTGGTACGTTTCGTCGGCGAATAAATTAAAAGTTTTACCCTGTCTTCAGTTCAATATCGCCGTCGATTTCACTCTGAATAAAATGGATGCGAATATGCCCGATTTTTCTTACCCTACCCGCAATTCTCTGCTTACGGCTATTGCCGGAGAAGTAAATATAGAATGGTTTAAACTGCAAGTAAGCGGATTAGGCACATTTATCCATGAAAAAGTAAAAAAGAACGCACCGGCTCCCGGAAAACAGATTTTAACGCCGGCTGTAATTCTGTCTCTAAAGCCCTATAAAGATAAAGAATTGAATATCACTGCATTTTATAAGAAAATTTTCAGAATGCCCACTTTCAACGATCTCTATTATACCTTTATCGGTACACGTACCCTCAAACCGGAATACGCCCTTCAATACGACCTCGGAATCAATTATCGCATCTCATCCTCTCTCGTAAAATTTGCCTATATACAGACAAATGTCTACTACAATGAAATAACCGATAAAATCATCGCCATGCCTGCCAATAATCCCTATTTTTGGACCATGGTGAACTTAGGGAAAGTGGATATACGGGGAGCGGAGATAAAAACGGATGTCGCCGTCGAAGCAGGCAAAAACCTTATGCTAACCCTGAAACTGAATTATACCTATCAAAAAGCCGTAGACAAAACAAACGAAAAAGATAAGTACTACCGGCATCAAATCCCCTATATCCCATGGCATAGCGGCTCCGCCATCGCCTCCTTGGAATATAAATCCTGGGGAATGAATTACAGTTTCATTTATGCCGGGAAACGGTACAATGCCAAACACAACAATACGGATAACGAAATGCAACCCTGGTATACAAACGACATAAGTTTCCGTAAGGATTTTTCCGGAAGACATCGAATAAAATACCGTATTTTGCTGGATATAAATAATATGATGAACCAACACTACGAAGTGGTCTTAAGCTATCCCATGCCGGGACGAAATTTCCGTCTAACTTTCGACATGACATTTTAACTATGAAAGGGAAACACATATTCCGCCTGTCCTGCATCCTGTTTCTTTTTCTCCTATCGAACGGATGCCGCAAAGAATACGAGATTTTGTATTCGACTTCCACCGAAACGAAAGTTGCCTATGAAAATACGGGTAATCTAAAGGGTTTTTATCTGTTGAACGAAGGGAATATGGGGAGCAATAAAGCCAGTCTCGACTATTTCGATTTTACCACCGGAATTTACCACCGGAATATTTATGCCGAAGCCAATCCCACCGTAATAAAAGAATTGGGAGATGTGGGAAACGACATCGGCATTTACGGCGGTAAACTCTATGCCGTCATCAATGTTTCGAATTATATTGAAGTAATGGATGCCAAAACGACCCGGCATATAGGAGAAATCAAGATTCCCAACGTACGTTACATCAAATTCCATAACGGGAAAGCCTATGCTTCTTCCTATGTGGCTCCCGTAAAATTCGACCAAAACGCCCGTGTCGGTTATGTCGCCGAAATCGACACGACAACGCTGAAAGTCACGCGTACGGTAAACGTAGGTTATCAGCCCGAAGAATTGGCAATCGTAAATAACAAAATCTACGTAGCCAATTCCGGCGGATATATGTTTCCGAATTACGACAGGACGGTGTCCGTCATCGATATCGAATCCTTTAAAGAGGAAAAGAAAATCGACGTAGCCATAAACCTGCATCGACTGAGGGTTACGCCTTATAACGAACTCATTGTAAGTAGTCGAGGCGATTATTACAACATCCCTTCGAAACTATATTTTATAGATATTGCAACGGAAAAAGTAAGCTATAGTCTCGATATGGGTGTAACGAACCTCGATATTATAGGCGACTCCGCATATGTTTATGCCGTCGAATGGAATCACAACACAAAACGGAATACCATAACGTACGGCATTTTCAATATAAAAACCAAAGAAATTCTATCCCGAAACTTCATCACCGACGGGACCGAAAAAGATATCGTTATTCCGTACGGGGTGAAAGTGAATCCGGTAACCCGGGACATTTATATTACCGATGCCATCGACTACGTGACGCCGGGCACTTTACTTTGCTACAATAAATTCGGAAAATTAAAATGGAAGGTGGATACGGGGGATATCCCCGGACATTTCGCTTTTTTATACGAATAGAAAAAATGATTGTATTACGATTTAATTACGCATATCTATGAAAAACAAACAAATCATCACGGGATGGGCAATCCTTACGGCAATGTTTATCACGGCATGCCGAGATATCGAAACTACGCTGCCTCCCCAAATAATAATGGAAAAAACCGATTTCTCCATTAAGTCCGACCGCAATTTATTAATCGAGCCGACTGTCGAGAATGCCGGAGATTATACGGTTTATTCGTGGAAACTCAACGGAAAAGTTATCGGAACGGAGAAACGACTTACATTTAAAGAAAAGGAAACAGGAACTTATTTCGTAACCTTCAAAGTAACGACTCCGGACGGGAATGCACAAAAAGAAATAAAAATCGACGTCCTCGATTTGGATTTACCCATTATCGGCATGGAAGGCGGAAACGACATTATGTTGGAAACCGGTGAAAAATATATTTTCAAACCGGAAATCGCCAACAAAGAGGGATTGAAGCTCCATTGGATTATGGATAATAAAGAGGTTTCTCAAGCCGATGAATATTCCTTCGTTTCGAATGAGGAAGGACTGTACTTTATCAATCTCAAAGCGGAAAATGAAGATGGAGAAGACGAATACCTCATAAAAATATTAGTGGTAAAAGAAGCTCCCTTGTACATCTCTTTTACTTATCCGGAACAATCGGCGACATTGGGAAGAACGATACGCATTATCCCTACCATGCCGAGTACGAAAAACATCCGTTTTCAATGGTTTGTAAACGGAAAGGAAGATAAGGCACAAACGACCGATAAATTCGTGTATACCCCCTCCGCCCTCGGAAAAACGAATGTAAAAGTCGTAGCGACGAAAGGGGAGAAAAAAGGAGAAGCGTCCATTGTAGTCAACACCGTTGCTCCGGAGAAATACTTCCGGCCCATTACGGCAAGCAGCAGTCCTTATTCCACCAAAGTATTCGAGTTTCTTCCGGCCCCCGGACAATTCGTCAACGAGCGTTATACCGCTTATACCATGGAAGAGGCCAATAAATATGCGGAAGAGCGATTGAAACCCGGAAACCAATACGTCTCCTTGGGCGGTTTCGGAGGATATATCGTAGTGGGCTTCGACCACAGTATAAAGAATACCGGAACATGGGATTTCGCTATTTTCGGAAATTCCTTCAAAGGAAGCTCCGAACCGGGAATCGTTTGGGTAATGCAGGACGAAAACGGAAACGGCTTGCCGGATGACAACTGGTATGAGTTGAAAGGAAGCGAAACCGGGAAACCCGGCACGGTACAAGATTACGAAGTCACCTATTACCGCCCTTCCGTTCCCAAATCGAATACCCTATGGACGGATAATTTCGGCAAAAAAGGCGAAATCGATTGGTTGGGTTTTCATCAACAGGATTATTATTATCCCAATTGGGTAAAAGAAAACACCTATACTTTAAGAGGTACCTGTTTGGAATCCAGAACCGAAGATCAATCGGGTCAAGGCACTTATTGGGTAAACAAAGAATTCGATTGGGGCTATGTCGACAATTTCAGTCCCATCGACAGGTTAACGGACGATATCAATTACAACGCATCGGCCAATGCCAATCACTTTAAAATCAAAAATGCCCGGACATTCGACGGAAAAGACATTCATTTGGAGTATATCGATTTCATCAAAGTACAAACCGGACTCAATGTAAAAGCAGGTTGGTTGGGTGAAAATTCTACGGAGGTCTTCAGATTTATGGACATACAAGTAAAAAATAGGTAACGAACAAATGCCATGATTATCCCATATATTACAGTTAACAAAAAACAATAAATTTTCGTATGAAAAAAACATATCAGATATTATCCGTTTTATTATTGACCGTCCTGCTTTCCTCATGCGGCAAAGACAGTCCTTTCAACGGAACAGACAATCGCCTTCTATCGCTTAATCTGACGATAAATACTCAGGAATATAAAGGCGTAATAAGCTCGGGAAACACGGTCGACATATACGTGCCCATCGAATTGGATTTAAACAACGCTAAAGCTGCATACACTATTAGCGAACAAGCCTGTATTTTACCGGAGCCTACCCAAATTACCGATTGGAACAACGATCAGGTTTTCAATGTAATATCTTATAACGGAGAAAAACGGACATATATCGTTCGTATTCTGCGACAAAAAGCTACGGCTGCCGGAGATATTCTATTAGCTACCGACGAAGATGTAAAAACTTTTGCGGAAAAGGGTATATCGAAAGTGGAAGGGAATCTGATTATCGGACGTGAAACCGGAACGGATTCCGTAAGCAATATCGATGCTCTCACCTATCTCACCAAAGTCAATCATAAAATCATCGTCAATCCGACATACAAAGGACGCGATTTATCGGGATTGCGTAACCTGAACGAAACGGGCAGCATTTTGCTAAACGATAACAAATTCGTCAAAACCCTGACGTTAAAATCACTTCGAATCGCATATGGGGATATCGTGATTAAAAGCGATACGATAAAAGAAATTCATCTTCCGGTTATGACCGAAATAAGAGGCGGCATTCATATCGAAGCAAGCAGGATTGCCGAACTCGACTTCCCCGAACTGCAGAAAGCAGGCGATATTTCCATTAAAGGCTACAGGTTAAGTGCCATCAAAATGAAACGCCTGAATGCAATATCCGGAAACCTTACCCTCGATAAACTACCGGCCCTGAAAAAGGCGGATTTTCCGAAACTGCAAACGGTAAGCGGCAACTTCAAAATATCCGACTTAACCTCCTTAGGCACTTTTTCTCTGCCCGTTCTGAAAACCGTAAACGGGGATTTCTCTTTGGAAAACTCCTCGAATATTGCCGAATTATATCTTCCGGCTTTGGAAAATACCAATGAGTTCAAATTGCATAATAACAAAAAATTATCGAGAATCCTCGCCCCTAAAATTAAAGAAGCCGGAGGAAATTTCATCATCCACGGTTCTCCTTTAAAAAATTTAGAGCAAATCGCCGTCGAAAATGTAGGAGGTAAAATATCGATTTCCAATTTAACGAGCCTTCAAAGTTTGAGCCCTTTCTTCAAATCCCTGAAAAAAGCGGAAACGATAGAAATCGAGGTTCTTCTTATAAAGGAAAGTTTGAACTTATCCCATATCTCATTCAAGAATTTGAATATCTCCAATTGCTCGAATTTATCCGAAATCCTTCTTCCGCAAGAATTGAATTCTTTCAGCTTAAAAGGAGTGACCAATTTCAGACAGGAACATATTCCCCTCATAAAAGGTTTAAAGAAAGCAAACGACTTTTCAATCCTCGATGTCATAACCGAAAAAGCACAGGATTATACTCTACCCGATCTGGAAATCGTCGAAAACAAGTTGACTATAAAATCGGCAAATATGCGCACATTGAAATTTCCTGTCTTGAAATCGGTTAAAGGAAAATTCAGCATGCCATGCATTCCCTCCGTATACACCAAGAATCATAACGGAGAAATAAGTATAAGTTCCGTCATTTGCCCTTTGGCGGAAACAATCATATCGCTGCATATAGACTCTCCCGATTTGACAAATACGGATTTTCCGAATTTGACAACCGTCGAAACATTAAAAATCGTAAGCTATTATCCCGTTAACAACAACTCCAAATTGACTCATATGAACGGATTTAAGAGTCTGAATAAATTAACCTCCGTAGAAATGGTCAATTTAAAGGCATTTACCGATTATTCCTTTTTGAAAACCGTCGTGGAAAACGGTTCGTTAAAAGAAATCAAAATAGAAAAAAACGACTATAATCCCACTATGGAGGATTTAAAACAAGGACTATACGTAAAACCGTAAAACAACTAAAGATATGAAACAATATAGACAAAGCCTATGGGCACTTCTCATGCTTTTCACATTGACGGCTTGTAAGAAAGAACCTTTCGAGGGAATAGACAATTATATGCTGGATTTCCGTCTGGAGACCGCTGCTGCGGAAACCTTCGGAGGAGAAATATCCGGAAACATCATCAAGGTGGACATTCCGGCAAATATAGAAACCGATAAACTCACGGCAAAATACACGATAAGCGAACTATCTGTCATCTCTCCCGCTCCGGAAACGATAAAAGACTGGGGAAGCGACCGAAGTTTTACGATTACTTCCTATAATGGAACGCAGCGGGAATACACCGTAAAAATAACGAAGACGGACGTAATTGCAGGAGAAAGCGTTTTTCTACGCACCGATGAGGATGTAGCCGCTTTTGCTGCCCGGAAAATCGATATCATCAACGGAGACTTGATTATCGGAGCTCAAAACGGAACAGACTCCATATCTACCATCGATGCCCTTGAGGGGTTGAAAGAAGTACGCTACAAATTAGTCGTAAACACCACCTATAAAGGAGCCGACTTAAAAGGATTGAAAAAATTACGGAAAGCAGGCGATATTTCCATAAACGGAGAATTCCCCGAGTTGACGAAAATCGAATTCCCCGAATTGGAGAAAATTGCATCCGATTTATCGGTAATTTCCCGGAAAACGACCGAAGTTTTGCTACCCAAACTGAGTTCCGCCGAGAACATACGCTTGAAATTACCCCGATTGGCAAAATTCGACTTGAGTCGATTGAAAAAGATTTCGGAATTGGAAATAAAAGGGTGTTTCGAATGGTACGAACAAGACGAAACCACCCTCGAAAATATTCGAATACCCGAATTGATGTCGGGCAAGAAAATCCATATCGACAAATTTTCCAAAGTAAAAGAAATCGATTTAAGCAATTTGGAAACCTGCTCCGTATATTTCTATGTGAAAAATACTCCGGAGATGAAAACCCTTAAATTAGACCGGCTTAAAAATGTGGAAGATTGGGGAATAACCTTTTCAAAAACGCTCGAACATCTCAATTTCCCGGCTCTCGAAGAAGCCGGTACCTTAAAAATAGAGAAAAACGACATACTGAAAACCGTATCCATGCCGAACCTCAAAACAATAAACAACCTCTTGTCTATTTCCGGTCCCTCCATATCCGACATATCTTCCATAAATAAATTGGAAAATGCAAAATCCGTTTTAATCCAAAATTCCTCCAAACTGAGTTCGGTTAAATCTTTATCGGCAAATCTAAAAACCGTCGAAAACTTCACGTTATACGGATTACCTCTTATCGAAGACATCGATTTATCCCGGGTTTCGATAAAAGGAGATTTACGGCTGCTCAATTGTCCGAAAATAAAATCCGTAAAATTGCCTGAAAATATCGGAAAAATGGTGGAATTAAACTTAGCATCGGATGAAACCGTAACGAACTTGCCTCAAATAAAGGGACTTAAAGAATGTACGGATTTTCAAATCAGCAATGCTCCCGGGCTTAAAGAAGTCGCACTCCCGTCTTCTTTGGAAAAAATAAACGGCCAACTCTATGTCAACGGAGGTGCCATTTCCATCTCAGGTGAAAATCTTCAAGAAACAGGAAGTTTTAATGTTTCGGCTAACGATTTAAAATCTTTATCCTTCCCCCGTTTGGAGAAAGTAAGCAATAAACTGAGTCTGTTCGGCAAATTTTTAGAAAAGATTCATTTGCCGAAAATCACATCGGTAGGAAATTTGGAAATCGGCGGTTCTTATGCGGGTTGGCAAAACGAAAAACTTACCAATCTGGATTTTCTCTCCACGATAACTTCGGTCACAGCAGTAGAAATAAAGTTTTGCAAATACCTCACCGATTATTCCGGACTTAAAAAAGCGGTGGATTCGGGTAGCATAAACGAAAATAATTGGACGCCGAAGACTGTGCACGACAATGCCTATAACCCCACATTCGAAGATTTGAAGGCGGGACGATACGTAAAGCCTTGAACGGCAGCACCGGAATCAATTCTTATGAGTTGGACGTAATATTAAAAACCATTATTTTTTATAAACATTATAAATTTATATATGCAGAAAAAATTATTGTATTTGGCGATTGCCATAACGGGATTGTTTGCAGCTTGCTCAGAGGAAGAAGATTTGGAACTTCCCGAACTGGTGGGGATGCAATTGGAGTATAATGTCAGACAAGGGACTACCCTCGAATTGAATCCGAGGGTAGTGAACTGGAAAAAAGTCGCTTATGAGTGGAGCCTCGACAATAAGATAGTTTCGAGAGAAGCCCAACTCAAGTTTCAACCCGAAGAAAGAGGTAGTTTCAAATTCAAACTAAGAGTAAGCGGAGAAAAGGGTGTGGGGATCTTCCCTTTTACCGTACATGTGTACGGTAAATATAAATATGGGGCCTTTATATTATCGGAAGGTAATATGGGCAACGAAACCGGGACATTGTCGTTTATCCACCCCGAAGGTATTGCCGAAGACTCTATTTTCATCAAGGCCAACGAAGGTAAAAAGTTAGGAAATGTATGTCAGGATATGGCAATTGCCAACGGGAAGGTATACATCATATCCCAAAACGGAAATAAAAACAACGGTTTGGGGAAATTGGTAATAGCCGATGCGGAGACCATGAAATTGGAGAAGGTAATCGACAAGGGGCTGGAAGAGGGGCTTACTACCAATATCTGCGTACCCAATGAGAAATGGGCCTATGTCGTTTCTACAACGAACAATCTGGGAATTATCCCGATAAACTTGAATTTATACATAGCCGAAAAGGTAATCCCCGGAACGGAAAAAGCCAGTAAACTGAAAATGGCGATTGCAAAAAATAAAATATTTGCCGCGGCCGAATCGGACCTCCTCGTTATTGACGGAAATAAGGCAACTAAAATCAAATCCATTGAAATGGGAGGAAAAATTACCGGCATATCCCGCACGTCCAAAGGCCATATAATGGTCAGTATTACCCAAAATAACAATGTAGTCCTGAAAATAGTGGATGCGGAAAATTATTCCGTTAGCGACATGAGGACCATCGAAAATTTAACCACTCCCGGTTTCATAACTTCCGCTCTTTGCTGTGATGCAAAAGAGGAAAAAACCGCCTATATATTCCGAGCCATGGGATGGGATGTTCCGAATATCGAAAAATCATCCGAATCGGGTATAAAAACGATAATCTCCCTACCAAACGATATTTTCCCGAATATGGGTAAGTTCTACGGTCCTTTATCGGTAAATCCCGAAACCGGAAACATTTATTTCGGGTATATAAAAGACTGGGGAGAATATAAAAACAACGGGATTGCCGTAATCACTCCGGAAGGCAAAAAAATAAAAGACTATAATTCCATGTCTGCTGATGTGAATACCAAAATAGACACTCGTTTTTGTGCCGGAATATATTTTACCGAGCCTTTTTCTTTAAAAGAATAATACCATTGAGGGGCTATGTCTGAAATCACTTTGACATAGCTCCTTGAAAACAATATTTTAAATATATCAGGCTATAAATTAAAGCCTGTAATAAGCAGAAAAAACTGCAATCGAAGGCTGCAAACGGCGATATCGAAAGTTTTCGCTCTTCCTTAGTCGTAATTCTCCAATCATACAGCCATAATGAATAAGAAAATCGAACTACAATTCTCCATCGTCACGGGATTCATCCTGATAGCTGCTTTCAGCCGTTTGATTCCTCATCCCCCCAACTTCGCTCCCATAGGAGGGATGGCTCTTTTCGGAGCGGCATACTACAATCGCAGGATATGGAGCTATTTTATTCCCATCGCCTCCATGTGGCTGAGCGATCTCCTACTGAATAACGTAATCTATGCCCGGTATTTCGAAGGATTCGTATGGTTTTACAGGGGTTCGTTTTTCACTTACGGAGCTTTTGTCCTTATCGTACTGATGGGGAGTTTTACGCTACGGCGGATACGCATAGTCCGATTGGTATTTTCCGCTTTGGGAGCATCTCTCATCTTCTTTACAGTATCGAATTTCGGCGTATGGATGAGTTCCGCTATGTATCCGCATAGCTGGAAAGGACTTGCCGCATGCTATGCAGCAGGTATTCCGTTCTTCAAAAACACCCTTATGGGAGATTTGTTTTATTCCGCCGGTCTTTTCGGATTATTCGAACTTTCAAAGGCATGGTTCCCGAGATTAAACGTCTCGCACCGAACATAATACACCTATCTTAAAAAAGTATTGCAATACAACGACAAACAACTTTAAACCATCGAATTATGAAAACATCAAAAATTTCAAACCTCAAAGGCAAGTGCCATCAGCCGTTCATTCAGTCGGATACCGGAATATCGTATACGACTCCGGAAATCGAAATTATCGAAATCACAACTTCCCAGAATATTCTCGGAGGTTCGTTACCGTCATCGGAAGGCGAACCGTGGACAAGTTAATTGCTTCCATTTAATTCACTTAAAAATTGAAAAGATGAAACATAAATTATTCTCCATACTGATTTCGGCAATTTTCATTTTCAGCGGCTGTGCCGAAAACGATTTTATCGATACAACACATATGCCTTCGGGAAAAACTTTTACGGTCAAGGCGACTATGCCTGCCGAGGAACCCGCCACACGGGTTGCCCTGTCTCCCGGCTATGGAAATTATCCTTCCATCAACCTTATATGGGAAGCAAACGACAATGTAGAGCTCTGTCTCATACAAGGCGATAAAAAATTCAAACAAAGCGTTACGATCAAAAATATTTCGCCCGACGGCAAGAATGCCGAATTCGACGTCAACATTCCGCAGGAATTCACCGCGACCGAACCGTTCGATATTTACGGCATATACGGAGGAGGAGGTTTGGATGATAGCGACCCTTCCAAAGCGAAGCTCTCTCCTCCCGATATACTCAATAATCCGCCTACAGGACTTACGGGGGAAAACTCCCTTCAATCCTCGAAAATAGTGGCACTCTCCTTCGCTCAAAAAGGTATCCCCGCATCGAATCCCGAAGTAAACGCAACTTTCAGGCATTTGGGGAGCATGCTCTGCATCCGTTTGAAAAATACGGGAGCCGGCGATTTGAATACGGAAGGAAAAAAATTCATTCTCAGCAGTTATTCCTCTTCACAATGGCAGGTCTGGGGTAACTATACATTCGATATAACGAGCGAGCTCCATTTCGACAAAGGGGAAACCGATGCCGAATTCGCAGGCAAACAAACAATTGCCTCCGGACAAACCGGAGAATTATGGACATGGATCGTGCCGACGGGAAAAGAGACCGGTTCCTTGGACTTTTGGATGTACGACTCTGCAGACGCGTCTTACAAACGTTCCGATAATTTTCTCCCCGGAAGGAACAACCTACAAACCGGCAAGACCTATTATATCAATGCCGAATGGGACGGAAACAAATTTACCTTTTCCGGCGGGATACCCAAACCGAATATCCATACCATTACATTCGAAGAAGATTATTTCAAACCTTTTATCGATTATACTCTGAAAAACGGGAAAGCAACACAGCACATTATCATACCCGGCTGGGCAGGCTCCCCAAGACCGCATCCTTATCCATGGATAGAGCCGACAACAAAATTAATGACTTTACGGCCCCAATTGAGTTGGGGAGAAGGCTATCCGTGGATATTGTCTTCCTATAACTCGAAAAACAACACGGCTTTCGGTGATTATCTTCACGATTTATATGTATATCACCCTACTCATGCCGATGCAAGCACAGGAGGAGGAAATAACGGCTCGAACCGTTTTATCGTAAATTTCGGTTATTCGGAAGCAGCTCATCCCGAATACGGGGACGGGCGTCCCATTTTCGGCTTTGACGACAATATCGCCCGTACCGTAATAAGTTGCTATGTAAACTCCACTTGCTATTTCCTCAATGTGGCGGCTAACGGGAATTCCCTGTCGCCGGCATTGGGAGAAGGAGAAGATGTAATATTGCATGCTACGGGTTACGATAGCGGAGATCGGGAGACGGGTACCGTAACCATGACTTTTGCCACCAAGAAGCATTTGATTACCAAATGGACAAAATGGGATTTGTCGGCATTGGGGAAAATCGTAAAACTGCGGATCAATATGACCGGCGGCACAGACAACGGCTACGGATTCTCTCTCCCGGCTTACTATGCCATCGACGATATAACCGTAAATATGGAATAATCCCGGTTGCAAGGTTTTTTGACATATCGGTTCGAAACAAGGAGGGGGCTTTGCAAAGCTCCCTCCTGTTTGCGCACCGCAATCGATATTTTTCGATAAACGAAGACAATCCGAAACCTTTCTTTGTCGAAAAGCTTAAGGTTATACCGTTTTGGGTTTCCTTATATAATGCGGCATGTCGAAAGGGATTTCCAAAGAGAACTCCACAATTCCGGAGAACTCTCCGTCTTCGTACCAGGGGGTCTGGTAAATCAATTTCTTCACTCCGTTTTTTTCAATGGTATAAGCATTGGTCTCCCGATTGGTCATCAATCGGGCCAACTTCGTACGAGCCGGTTCCGGATGACAATCGTATACGTTATTCCCCCTCAGATCTCCGCCGTTGGTTTTTTGCGACTTATCGTTCATCAGAAGTATTTTTCCTTCCCTATCGCACACCGTAATAGCTACATTAAGTTCTTTCATATAGTCCATAAACATCGTTTTAATTTCCCGGCAAAATTAGGATTTTATTCCGCGTATCTGAAAGTTGTTCCGTAAAATCCGTATTATCCAACCGATAATTTCCGAATTAGATAACGGTAGCGAATATACAACATAAGGCCCGTCAGGGTCAAACCCACCGGATACCCTATCCATATTCCGACAATTCCCATATCGAAAACGAAACCCAATAGATAAGCTACGGGTAAGGCAATCACAAAATAACCGATAAAAGATAAAACCGCCAAAGGTTTTACATCCGACAACCCTCTCAAAGAATTGGCATAGGCGATCTGCAATCCGTCTCCGAACTGGTACAAAATCAAAATAAAAATCAAGACGGAGACCTGACGGATCACCGCTTGTTCGGAAGTAAAAATCCCGCCTATAAAACTTCGGGAAAACCCGAGAATACAGGAAATCGCCAAAGCCAGTACAAGAATGATATGAAAACCGAAAACGGAAGCCCG
Organism: Marinifilaceae bacterium; assembly: GCA_041846495.1. GTDB lineage: Bacteria > Bacteroidota > Bacteroidia > Bacteroidales > Marinifilaceae > JBGZEX01. Next base: position 29,989 of record JBGZEX010000069.1, on the reverse strand, counting down.
TCTCACCCTTCCCCAATCTTCCGAACCGCAGGCATTGCTCATCCGTACGGAAAGCGCTGCGCCCACTCCGTAATAAACCATATAACCCAAAGTAGAAAGCGTTATGCCGATCTGATGAGCGGCCAATTCCACCGTACCCAACCATCCCACCATAACGGCGGTTAAACTGAACAAAACCGTCTCCATTCCCATCTGAAAACCTATCATTCCTCCCATCGTAAAAAGTCTCTTCAAATCTTTTCCCGTACAGGCGGAAATTATAAAAGCTTTTTTAAACGGCCGCCAGCGAAGATTGCGGAAAAATACCAAAGCGATAAGCACCGACATAAGGATTCTCGAGAATAACGTAGATATGCCGGCCCCCGCCAGTCCCCATTCGGGGAAACCCCATTTCCCGTAAATAAGAAGATAATTGCCGGCAATATTCAACGTATTGGCAAAAAGCATAATCCACATAGGAATCAGCGTATCGGTAATTCCATCGAAGAATTGCTTAAAACCGTTGAATATCATTATGAAAAAAAGAGAGGCCAACTGCAAAAGAAAATAGGGCCGAATCAAAGGCAATAACTCCCGAGGCTGTCCCATTCGCTCTACATTCATATAAACCGCCCACATTGCCAAAGACATAAGAATTCCGATAATCCCGTTGCAAACCACACCCTCTTTCAACCATCGTCCCGCCTTTCCCTTATCTCCTCTTCCATAGGCTTCGCCCACTAAGGGAGTAAGTCCGTAAGAAAATCCCAAACCGAAAAAAATCGGGATATTGAATACGGCATTCACGAAAGAAGCAGCTGCCAATTCCTCCGTCCCGTAACGTCCGACCATGATATTGTCTGCAAAGCCCAGTATGATAATTCCGAGTTGCCCCAACACTATGGGAAGGCCCACTCTAAGCGTTTCAATATAATCTCTCCCGTATTTCCCTAACATTCTTTAATATATAACACCGGTTCCTCTCCGGCAAAAAATTCCGACAAACACTTTAATTTGCCTCAAAGTCTGAAAAACCGTTAAAATTCTTTGCCAAAGGTAGCACTTTTCCGTCATAAAGACGATGACGTAAAAAGAGAATCTAACCGAAAATTTCCCGTACGAGGAGTAAAACCGACAATATACCGGCAGCGACAATCACCCAGCGCAGACTCATATGCAAACTTTCAATCTCATATGAAACCGCATCGATACGGGCTTCCATTTCGACCGAACTGCCATAAGACTTCCCGACAAAATTCCGACTGCGTACGGAAGCCATAACATCCACAAGAGCTGTATGCCGCTCATCCCTCATCCATTGTTCCGCCTCCTCATAAGATAAATTTCCTTCCAACAACCGCCGGGCAAAATCCTTATCCGTCTCCGTAAAATCCCGCAGTTCTTCATCTTCCGCCGTCGACACAAAAGGAAACCGGCGGAAATTGCCGACACCATCGGAAAGCACCGCCTTCACTTCACCCTTATGCTTTTTGACAACGACTCCATACTTCAGGTAATCGAGAGCATAGCATCTTCCCAAATGCCAAAGCCCCAATCGCAAATCACGGGTATCGGAAAATTTCAAAGGACAGGTCCTTATATTTACGAATACGTTGCACAAAATTTCTCCGGCCACATTCTCATCTCCCACATAACCGCATAAATAACTCATCATTGCTCCGTAATCGGAATGCAAAAGCGCTTTCATATATTCCTTGTTTTCGTTTTTCATCATAACGGAATTTTAGATAAGAACGACAAAAATACATATAAGCAACCAATAGTCAAATACTTCCGTCGACTAAACCGCTCCCGTCCGGAATACGGAGCCCGAATAATCGAAAAATCGCCTCCGATTTACTTGATTATTTCCCATTTTTCCTAATATTGAAGCCCTAATTTTTTTATCACATGCAAAAAAACAATATTTTTTATCGTAGCCGGCTCTTGTATTTTATCGTAGCCGGATTGGGAGGTTTCGGTACGATTCACGCAGCCCGGACACCCCTACCATTATATTTCGAAAATACAATCGGAATAAAGCAGGACAGTATCGGAAATTATAAAAAACTCCTCGAAAAAGCCGTCACCTCCAAAGGAGTCATCGACGTACACAAAGTCGAAAATACATATTATTTCGAAATTGCCGACCGGCTTTTCGAACGGGAATTCCTCATAGTCAATAAGGTTTCGGCCGTGCCCTACGCACTCAACACCGCCGGACTCAATAACGGCATGGAATACCAAAGCCGGCTGATCCGCTTTCATAAAGATTCCGCTCAAAAAAAGATATGGGTTTCCACAATAGAACCCAAGGCAGTAGTAAATCCGGAATCCAATATAGCGGCCTCCGTAAAAAAGAATTACGGCAATTCCATAATCGAATACTTCCCTATCGAAGCCTATGGAGAAAATAGCGTCGTCATCAAGGTTAACAAAGTATTCGACGGCAGTCGCAAAAGTTTTAACGACCTTTACAACAATATTTCTTTAGGTTCTTCCGTTATACAGGAACTTTCAAGTATCAAAAAAATCAAGTCGTTCCGGGAAAACATCGTGGTCAAATCCCTCCTTACCACCTCGGTTAGCGAAGGAAACGAAGCCGTACCCCTTACGGTGGAAACCAGCACCAATATCGTCCTTCTCCCGGAAGAAGCCATGACTCCGAGGTTTGCAGATCCGAGAATCGGGTATTTTTCCTCCCCCAAACTCTATTTCGACGATACTCAACAGAAAGTGGAAAAAAGAGAAGTCATCCACAGATGGAGACTCGAACCCAAACCGGAAGACAGAGAAGCCTATAGGCAAGGCATATTGGTTGAACCGCTCAAACCCATCGTCTTTTACATAGACCCGGCAACTCCCGAAAAATGGATTAAAAATATAGAATTGGGAGTATTGGACTGGAATAAAGCTTTCGAAGCCGCCGGTTTTAAAAATGCGGTACAGGTAAAACATGTCCGCTCCGGAGATCCCGATTTCGATATAGAAGATGTCCGGTATTCGGTCATCACCTATGCAGCCTCGGAATTGGCCAATGCCATGGGACCATCGGTAATCGACCCTCGCTCCGGAGAAATCATAGAAGCCGATGTCATCTGGAGTCATAACGTAATGACCCTCCTCCACAGTTGGATGAGGATCCAAACCGGGCCCACCGATCCCATGTCCCGTCCCAACACATTGGACGACGCCCATATGGCAAACGGTATCCGCTTCGTAGCCTCCCATGAAATAGGCCATACTTTCGGATTAAAGCATAATATGGGTGCCTCTTCTTCTTATCCGGTAGACTCTCTCCGTTCTCCGAAGTTTACCGAAAAAATGGGAACGGCTTCTTCCATAATGGACTATGCCCGTTTCAATTATGTGGCTCAACCGGAAGACGGGGTAACTTATCTCACGCCTCTTATCGGAACATACGATAAACACGCCATAAATTGGGGATACAGATGGACGGGAGCAAAACATCCCGAAGAAGAGAGCAGCCTCTTGGACAACTATCTAAGAGCTCATGAAAACGACCGGAAATTCTGGTATGGAGAAGACTGTTTAAATGCGAATGGAAGGAAGTCGTCGAACTTACGAAGGAACTCCTTCCTACTCTCCGGCTCGAAAATCTCAATGCGGCGGAGCATATCCTTCCTTTCCGTTTCGATTCGCAAGAATCCCTTTTAGCTTTGGAAACGGGAGGTCAGGACTTCATCAATGGGGAAATTTCCGTAAATCCCTCCTTTGCGGAACTCTATAATACGGATAAGCACGACACTATCTACAATGACCGGCGGGCGAATACCTATATCGCCGCATCCTGGGCAGGGCTTTTCCCCAATAAAGGTATGAAAAAAGAGGAGCGTTGCGGGTTACGCACATCCGAGGTATGGCTGAGCGCTGCAGAAGCTTATGCCCGTACGGAAGATATAAGCGGTGCAAAAAAACTCCTCAAGGATTTTCTTAAAAATCGCCTGTCCCGATATTATCTTCCCGTAATAAGCACGGAAATCGACAATATGGACAAAACCGGGCTCATACGCATCATTCTCGACGAAAGAGGAAGGGAACTTGCATTCGAGGGTATGAGATGGTTCGATTTGAGACGAACGGAACGTCCTGCTCTCGTCAAAACATTCACAGACTCCGAATTCAATGAGATAAAAGGAGAACTCCAAAAAGACGATCCCCGATATACTCTGCCTTTTCCCAAAGAAGCCGTAACCGCAAATCCCCATTTAGTCGATTGAAGTTTAAAGGAATGAAAAACCTTTGATTCTGAAAGTACCGGAAGTCGAAAAAACTTCCGGTACTTTTATTGTCGATAATTCAAACCTTTATAATAAGGTACGATAAGTAAAGAATAAAGCAGACAACCATGATTCCTCCTTCCCAGCGGGTAATCTCCCGTTTCTTAAACAAAAGCCCGAACAGGTAAAGCAATATGCCGGAGAATATCATTACGCCGAAATCCGCATTCGTAATCTCCCAAACCCGCATCGGCCGAATCGTACCGCTACATCCCAGGATAAAAAATACGTTGAAGAGACAGGAACCGACCACATTGCCTATGGCCAACTCCGGATTTTTTTTCAATGCGGCGGCTACGGAAGCCGCCAATTCGGGTAAAGAAGTGCCTGCGGATACGATTGTCAGTCCGATAATCGCTTCGCTTACTCCCAAAGCCCGGGCAATACCGGATGCCCCTACCACAAAAAGATGTCCGCCTCCGATAAGTCCCGCCAAACCGAAAAAGACGAAGAGAACGGCTTTGAAAATCCGCATTCCTTTTACTTCCTCGACCGAATCTCCCGAAGATTTCGCTATGGAAAAAGTATAAAACATAAATATCAAAAAGAATGCAAGCAAAACAATACTATCCCCCCGTCCGATAAAATTTTCAGGCATATTGTCGAATAATCCGTCGTTCGCCATTACGAACAATACGACAAACGACAAGATGGTCAAGGGAATTTCTTTGGTTAAAGTAGTACGATTGATGGCAATGGGGGTAACCAATGCCGTAAAACCTACAATCAACAATATATTGAAAATATTACTCCCGACCACATTGCCTATGGCCAAATCGGAACTACCCTTTAAAGCGGAAACCACACTTACCACCAATTCCGGAGCGGATGTCCCGAATGCTACTACCGTGAGTCCTATCACAAGATCGCTAACTTTCAGACGTTTAGCCAATGCCGCAGCCCCATCGGTCATAAGATTCGCTCCATAGGTTACCAGAAGCAATCCACCTATCAATATCAATACGTCCATACCTATTTTAATATGGGGAAACCCGTTTTTTCTCCCTCCCGGGATAAATAAGCAGTCAAATCGGGATACAGCATGTCTTTCAAGCGAATGTCCGCATTCGCTTGATTCAGGCGGGCGAATTGATGCATCCTGACAAAGTCTTCGTATTGAATTTCCAATTTTTCTCTGAAATACGCTTTCCTCTCATCGGATGTTGCGGTTTCCAAATCCACCTCCTCCGTATCCAAAATCCCGTTCATAAACTCCACAGCCCAACTTCCCAACTGTTTTTCCCGATTCCAGTCCGGACTGCAAGCATCCAATGCTTCAAACAATTCAGTCAAATAAGGTTTATTCCCCCATATTTCATAAAAAGACACAAGTTCCGGACATTCCGGATAAGCCCCGCATATTTCCTCCAATTTTCTATCCATCATATTCAATTTAGAGTTCAAATTTAAGTAATAAAAATAAATTCCTTCCAAGAATGACCAATAAACTTTCGGTCCTCATTTCATCCCGCAGGATAAAGTCCGAATTCATCTCGGAATTCAAATAAACGAGAACAAGATTTAGATAATTGAAAAAACTACCTATTTTTGTAATCGGAAAATCGCTTTTTTATATTATGAAAATACCGGAAAAAATAAAATTCGTCATTGCCAATTTGATAATCGCTATCATTTTAGCTTTTGCAATCATTTTTATCGTTATCCGTTCCTTAAAACGATATACGGATCACGATTTTTCAATTACCGTACCCAATGTAATCCGATTGAATGAAAAAGAAGCCGCATCCGTTGCGAAACATTTAAAAATACAAACCATTGTTGTCGACTCCATATTCGATGACAGCATTCCCAAAGGTATGGTCGTAGACCAATATCCTCTCCCCGATACCAAAATAAAACACGGCCGAAAACTGCAACTCACCATCAATGCCTATGCTGCCGAAATGATAGAATTTCCCGAAATTCGAAATATGCCCTTCCGTCAAACTTTACAAATCATTAAAACCAAAGGATTCAAAGTCAAAAACATCCTATATGCTCCTTCCGAATTCAAAAATTTAGTCCTGCATATAAACCATGACGATGAAATTATCGAAAAAGGAGTCAAATTGCCACGCCACACAAGCGTAGATATCGTATTGGGCGACGGTAACGGGGGAGAAAACGAGGTATCGCTTCCGAATTTCACCCGTCTCTCTCTAAAAGAGGCGGTCGATATGGCCCATACGAATCTTCTCAATATAGGAGAAATCATCGGAGATCGCTCCGTTTCCGTCGCCGACAAACAAAAGGCCATTGTCGCCCTCCAAATTCCACCTTATTATCCGGACACAAAAGTTTCCGCCGGAAGTTCCGTTATTTTATACGTAACCTGCGACAAAGAAAAACTTATGAGTATCGATTCAACCGGTATAGATTCCGCAATTTTAAAAACATTCCATGTCAATCCCTCAACCGATAAATAACGATATTTTTGACGAAGAAACCGATGATTTCATCGAAGAAACGGAATTCGAACATTATCGCATAACCGTAGACCCCGGCCAAACACCGTTACGCATCGACAAATTTCTGAACGATCGTCTTCCCAATGTATCCCGGACAAAGATTCAATATGCGGCGGAAGCGGGCAATATACGGGTAAACGAAAAAGAAGTAAAACCCAATTACAAAGTAAAACCGGGAGATTCGGTCTCCGTCGTTATGTCGTTTCCCAAACGGGAATTGGAAATAATTCCGGAAGATATTCCCCTGAATATCGTATACGAAGACGAATCCTTATTGGTTATCGACAAGGAAGCCGGAATGGTAGTCCATCCGTCATTCGGACATTTCTCAGGCACAATGGTCAATGCCTTAGCCTGGTATCTCAAGGGAAATCCCATGTTTTCCGGGGATGATTTCCGTCCCGGTCTCGTACACCGCATCGATAAAAATACGTCGGGATTATTGGTAGTCGCCAAAACCGAAACGGCAAAACGAAATCTCGCCCTTCAGTTTTTCAATAAAACATCGGGAAGAAAATACACGGCAGTATGCTGGGGAAATATGAAAAACGACAGCGGCACCGTCATCGGCAATATCGGCAGGGATCCCAAAGACAGAAAAATCATGAAATGTTTCCCCGACGGGAGCTCCGGAAAAGAGGCTGTCACCCACTACAGAGTCGTAGAACGCCTCCTGTATACGACAATCGTAGAATGCATATTGGAAACGGGACGTACACATCAAATAAGAGCTCATTTCAAACATATCAAACACCCTCTTTTCAACGATCCCGAATACGGAGGCGATGTCGTCCTGAAAGGAACGACTTTTGCAAAATACAAGCAATTCGTGACGAATTGCTTCGCCCTTTGCCCTCGTCAGGCTCTACACGCAAAGACATTGGAATTCGACCATCCTATAACCGGGGAAAGGATGTGTTTCGATTCGCCCCTTCCCCAAGACATGCAACTTTTAATCGAAGCATGGAGAAATTATACCATTCGACAACGACAAGATTAAAACCAATTGCGCTTACGGAAATACCATACCGCTATTCCCGATAAGAAAATAGAGATAATGCAAATCAGAATAAAACCGAGATTATAAGTCTCCATGCCGTTGGGCACGTTCATTCCGTAAAAACTGGCGATAAGCGTAGGCACCATCAATATCACCGAAATAGCCGTCATGCGTTTCATGATAACGCCCAGGTTATTCGATATAACCGAAGCGAAAGAATCCATCGTACTGCTTAAAATATCACTATAAATGCGGGAAGTTTCCAAGGCCTGTTTCAATTCGATTTCCACGTCTTCCACCAACTCTTCATCGAAAAACTCCCGCTGAAATCTCAGATTTTTGAGCTTTGTCAAAAGACTGTCGTTGCCTTGCAAAGAAGTAATGAAAAACACATAGGATTTTTCTATCTTAAGCAACCGATGCAACTCCTCGTTTTCTACCGAGAGTTCCAATTCCCATTCCGCATCCCGGGTTTGAGCATTCAATTGCTTCAGATATTTCAAATACCAAACCGATGAAGACAAAAACAATCTGAAAACCAAATCCCATATTTCCGTAATCACATAATTTTTTTTATCGATATAACGGATAAAATCGGAAATCATATCCGTTGCGTAATGACAAACCGTAATCAGATAATGTTCTTTAAGAATAATACCCAAGGGGACGGTAATATAGGGAACGGCATCCCCCGCACTATGATAGGGAATACGCAATATCATCATCGTCCAACCATCTTCGATTTCTATACGGGGACGCTCATCCACGTCCTCGATATCCGAAAGAAAAGAATCGGGAATACTCAAAGTTTCGGTAAGGTAGAGAATATCTTCACGTGTAGGCAATTCTATATTCACCCAACAATCCTCCTGCCACGTCGTTTTTTCGACAAATCCGGCCTCGCAATACAGAAATCTTCTCATAATAAAGCCCCTCCATAATTATATGAACAAAGGCTTTTAAGAAAACCTCCGTTCCGTTTTAAATCCGTTGGTGATAGTCGTCCATATATCCAAAATGAATTCAACAAGTGCAAAGGTAATAAATGAATTCTAATTTTAACCAAAAAATTCTTTTTTTAAATTCGATAACGCACATCGGAACAAAAACCGTAAAAGGATTATTTAAAATATACATCCACATAAACCGGAAAATGATCGCTGTATCCTCCCCTGTAACGCATTCCGCTATAGGTAGGACGGGGACGAAATCCGTAATGCTTTTTATCTTTTTCTATCATAAAATCTTCGGAGAAAATCTGCATTACTCCTACCCGGACCTCCGCATCATCGCATAATAAATTTCCCGTGACGAATATATGGTCGAGCAATTCCCATTTTCCTCTGAATTTATAGGTCCCGACATTTTTCCTTTCAAAACGGCTGCCCGTATTATACAATACAGCCGGGTCCGGCATACTCTCCATTGTGCGTACATTCAAAACTTCTCTTATGACTTTTTCATCCGCCCTGCAATTCATATCCCCCATCACCAATATACGGGCTTTCCGGGAATCGGCTTTTTGAATGGAATCGATTTGCCGGCGCAAAGTCCCGGCTGCAATTTCCCGTTTCCATTCCGTAGCTCTCACTCCTCCTCTTTTAGAAGGGAAATGACATACGAATACGTGCAAATCATGATTCGATTTCACAAATCGCAATTTGGCATAAAGGATTTCCCTCGAAAAACTGCGATTTTTTTTCTTAGCCAGATTCAGGGTAATGAATTTTTTTGCCGACAGACAAACCTCTTTTTCAGAAAACAGCAAGGCGACATCAATTCCTCTCAAATCGGGGGACTCGTGATGTATATAAGCGTAATTCCCCTCTCTGAGCGATGTCTTCCGTATTAAATCCCGTATCACATTTTCATTCTCCACTTCGGCAAGTCCTATGATAAGGGGAAAATTCCCTTTGCCGAGCCGGGTTATCACTTTGGCAATATTTTTCAACTTCGTGGCATAGCGTACCTTCGTCCAATGCTTTGCTCCCGAAGGTGTAAATTCGTCATCTCGAGTGCAGGGATTATTTCGTATATCGAAAAAATTTTCCGTATTATAAAACATTATCCTATGATTTTGTGCGGTGACGGCATCTGCACAAAACACGAAAATCAAAATCCGTAAAACAAATGCGATAATTTTCACCTATCTGAAAAATTTAATGACATCATTCATATTTGCCAATATAAACAAGGCCAATATAAACATCATTCCGCCGATTTGAGCGTATTCCATAAATTTTTCATTCATCTTTCGCCTTGTTATAATTTCATACAAAAGAAAAAGCACATGTCCACCGTCCAACGCCGGAATGGGAAGAATATTCATCACGGCCAACATTATCGATATCAAAGCCGTCAATACCCAAAACGAATGCCAATTCCAAACCCCCGGAAACACATTGGCAATGGAACCGAAGCCTCCTACGGATTTAGCCACTTTCGTCCCGCTTGAAAAAATCAATTTCAACTGTTTGACATAAGATTTGAGTTCCCCCACGCCCATCTTTATTCCGGCAGGAACGGATTCTATGAAAGAATAATATTTTACGGCATATTCCAATTGTTTCAACAAAGAATATTCCACTCCCATCAATCCGTCCTCTCTCAACAAAAAAGAATAGCGAAGCGTATCCTTATTCCGTAATACGACGGTTTCGACGATATCGGATTTACGTTTTTTTATGGCTGTCCGGAGATCGTCCGCAAATACTATAGGCATATTATCGATTGCCAATAAAGTATCTCCCACTCGCATACCGGCATCATAAGCCGGAGAATGATCCGTAAACCCCCGCACGAGAAGTCCGTCCGTCTTAATACGCGGAGCAATAAGCATGGGTACTTTATAACTTCTCGAAGAAATATCCAATATTTCATCGATAAAAGTTTCGGGAATGGGTATCGTCAATAAACGTCCTTCGCGTTCGACCTGAATAGTTTTGGATTTATTCAATAAGATCTCCGGAATTATATCCGAAAATCGCTCCAATTTACATTGGTCTATCGCCAAAATTTTATCTCCGTCTCTAAGTCCTATATGGATAAAGGCGGAATCGCAAACCACCCCGTATTTCACATTTTCCATGGGTAAATAAGCCTCTCCCCACGAATAAAGCACCATAATATAAATAAAGAATGCCAAAACGACATTTACGATTACCCCTCCCGCCATAATCAAAAGCCGTTGCCAAGCCGGTTTGGAACGAAATTCCCAGGGTTTGGGTTCTTCTTTCATTTGTTTAAGGTCTAAAGACTCGTCTATCATACCGGCAATTTTCACATATCCCCCGAAAGGAATCCAGCCCATTCCGTATTCGGTATCTCCTTTCCTGAATTTGAAAAGAGAAAAACCGGCATCGAAAAAAATATAAAATTTCTCGACTTTTACCTTAAACAACTTGGCAAACATAAAATGTCCCGCTTCATGAAAAAGCACCAAAATCGAAAGGCTCAAAATCAGTTGCAGTATTTTTATAAAAACATCCATCGCTTAAAATTATTTACAGAGATATTCGCAGGCTATTTTCCTTGCCTCCCGATTCGTATTTATGTAATCTTCAAGTCCCGGTTTTTCAATAAAATCGACCATCTCCATAGTATGTTCGATAAGGTCGGACATCTTCAAAAAAGAAACTTTCTTCTCTAAAAAAGCCTTTACGGCTATCTCATTCGCCGCATTCAAGATACACGGCATGTTTCCACCTCTTTTCATAGCCTTGCGAGCAAGTTCGAGATTCCTGAAAGTGCATGTATCGGGCTCTAAAAAAGTCATTGTCCGAATCTTCTTAAAATCCAAGTTCTCGACACGGGATTTCAGTCTTCGAGGACAAGTCAGTGCATATTGTATGGGAAGACGCATATCCGGTACGGCCAATTGAGCTTTTACGCTCCCGTCTACGAATTCCACCATCGAATGTATAATCGACTGGGGATGAACGACGACTTCTATTTTCTCATAAGGCATATCGAACAACCAACGAGCTTCTATCATTTCGAATCCTTTATTCATCAAGGAAGCCGAATCGATCGTTACCTTGGCTCCCATATTCCAATTGGGATTGCATAAAGCCTGTTCGGGGAGGACATTTTCCAGGAAAGCCCGGTCTTTGCCTATAAAAGGACCTCCCGAAGCCGTGAGTATAAGTTTGTTTACCGGGATATCCTCTCCCTTGAGACATTGAAATATGGCCGAATGTTCGGAATCCACCGGAAGAATATCCGCTTTATGGGCAGCGGCAAGCCCTTTTACCAATTCCCCGGCTACTACCAGGGTTTCCTTATTGGCCAACGCAAGAGTCTTTCCTTTTTTTAGGGCACTTATAGAGGGCAATAATCCGCTATACCCTACCAAAGCCACGAGCACCGTATCCACGGATTCGAGAGTTGCAACCTCCGATATGGCTGCATCCCCGGCAAGCACTTCCATATCGTATGCCGCCAATGCTTCCTTCAAACGAGGATATAAAGCCTTATTTCCGATAACGACCGTATGCGGACGAAACGATTTCGCCTGCTCTATCAAAAGCTCCACATTATTATTAGCCGTAAGTACATCTATACGAAAGCATTCGGGATACATCGAAACTACATCCAGAGTCTGTCTTCCTATGGAGCCGGTAGACCCCAACAGGGCTATATGTTTTAATATTTTATCCATAGTTACTTGAATGTTATAAATTTCTGAGGATCTAACGGCACTCCTCTCCTCCACAATTCAAAATGTAAATGAGGACCGCTGGACATCTCGCCCGTATTCCCGACAATAGCTATCAATTCCCCCGCCAACACCGAATCTCCTTTATGTTTAATTAAAACGGAATTATGCCCGTATATGGATATAAAATTATCCTTATGTTGAATTACCAAAGTATATCCCGAATTCAATGTCCATTCTGCCATTAAAACGACCCCATCCATAACGGCTCGCACCTCTGCTTCGCTTTCCCCCACAATATCTATCCCGTAATGATTATTTATAAGATCGAAAGGGTGGACTACAAAACCTTCGACAGGAGGGAAAAAACGCAATTCGGACAACGGTTTATTGGCATTCGTCTGTATGGAACTTACGGATAAGTTGAATCGCTCTTGAGCCTCCATATATTCTCGAAATTCTTTTTCCACGTCAGACATTCTCAAACGAATTCGAACTTCGCTGTCAATCGTATCTTCCTTAACTTCAGCAACCAATGTATCGGCCTTAATCTCGTCTTCCGATTCCCCATGCAAAGCATAGCGGAGAGAAAGCAAATAACGGTCTCTTTTTTCGAGCTCCTCTTCTATAGAATCCAATTTCAGTCGGTTCTCTATCATCATATAACGAATATCTTTCCCCAAATATCCCGGAATATATTCTCTTAAATCCGTAAAAGCTATAAGAACCGTTATCAAAATAATAAAAACTACAATCAACGTAGCAAATAGCAATATCACTCTTCCCGAAGACAATTTTAATTGCAGAACTTCCTTATAAGGATTCCTTTTAATTATCGATAATCTGTATTGGGTAAATACCCAACGGTTCCACCATTTTTTCTTATTCATCGACACTTGATTTAGGGAAATATGACATCTTGAAAATCGACACAGCTATTTTTTATGACTACCGAAATCCGAAATATATTCGAATACCCTCAATCCGAACTCCGGGATAATAGCCATCATGTGGTCGAATATATCCGCCTGTATCCTCTCGTATTCCGTCCAAACCTGATTGCCGGAAAAACAATATACTTCTATGGGTATTCCCGTAGGCGTCGGTTGCAATTGTCTTACCATCATCGTCATTTCCTTGCTGATTTCCTTATTATCCCGAAGCCATTGCTGCATATATTGCCGGAAAACTCCGATATTCGTCAATCGAATTTGATCCAATATGACTCCCTTGTCCTTGTTTTTCTCTTCAAGTCGTCCGAGTACCTCGTTGATATATCCGGATAAAAGTTTGGAATCTTTAAGTTTCTCTATCTCCTCTTCCTTCAAGAAATGTACGGAATGTATATCTATAAATATGGAGCGCTTGATGCGGCGCCCTTTGGACTCCTGCATCCCACGCCAATTCGTAAACGATTCCGACACCAAACTATAAGTAGGTACATTGGATATGGTCATATCCCAATTTCGAACCCTCACCGTGTACAACGTTATTTCCAAAACTTCCCCGTCGGCATTGTGCTGAGGCATTTCTATCCAATCGCCTATACGCACCATTTTATTGGCCGTCAATTGAATACCTGCGACAAAACCGAGTATGGAATCCTTAAATATCAACATTAAGACCGCAGCAAAAGCTCCGAGTCCCAATATCAAATTAACAGGGTTCTTATTGAAAAGCAAACTGAAAATAATAATGATGGCTCCTATTAAAAAAAATATTTTTATAATCTGTATAAATACGGTTATAGGGCGTTCCTTAGCTCCTTCATATCGGGAATATATTTTATTTACGGTATTCAATAATGCGAACACGATCATCAACAAGGCGATAATAAACCATATGTTGAATAACTTATATATGATGCCGAATCCCAACCACGGCATCGTATCCAAAGCCATGTAAAGGATAAGAGGTGGAATTATATAAGATATCCTTCCGAAAAAATGTTCTTTATATAAAATATCGTCCCATTGATTTTTCGTTTTCTTAATAAGTCTATGCATAATGGCAGTGAACCATTTTCTTATAATCCAGGTCGCAAAAAAAGCCAGGCCGAGCCAAAAAAACAAAATCAAAAACCTGTTCAGCCATAAAGGCAAATAAGTCTGTACGGAGGATTCTATATGAGAACTTAAATTTTCAAACATAATATCCCGTTTTAAAATTCGACGATGCGAAGTTAAGAATAATTGTTCAATTATTCTACTGTAACCGACTTTGCAAGATTTCGAGGCTGATCCACATCTTTTCCCTTCCGCAAAGCTATATGATAAGCCAACAGTTGCAAAGGAATGACTGCAAGCATAGGGAAAAGGGGATCCGATACGGCAGGAATTTCTATACAATAATCCGTAATTGCCTTCACCCGCTCATCCCCTTCTTTGACGATGGAAATAATTTTACCGTTTCTGGCCTTTATCTCTTCTATATTGGAAAGAGTCTTTTCATAAATCCCTTCCGAAACGGCAATAGCCAATACGGGCATATCCGAATCTATCAGAGCAATGGGTCCGTGTTTCATTTCCGCCGCAGGATATCCTTCCGCATGTATATATGAAATTTCCTTCAATTTAAGTGCTCCTTCGAGAGCTACGGGATAATCGTATCCTCTCCCGACATATATGAAATTATGAGCATAGGTAAATATCTTGGCCAAATCCTCTATCTCCCGGCATTGTTCCAAAATCCGTCTCATTTTTTGAGGAAGCGTACGAATTTCGCCGATTATGGAAATTCTCTTATTCTCATCCATCGTTCCTTTTATCTCTGCCATACACAAAGCAAGCATCGTAAGCACCATGACCTGTCCCGTAAAAGCTTTTGTCGAAGCAACGCCCATTTCCGGCCCCGCATGAATATGAGAACAGGAGTCCGTCAGTCTTGCAAGAGAAGAGCCTTCTACATTGCATATGCCATATGTAAAAGCCCCCTTGGATTTTGCAATTTCCAATGCGGCCAAGGTATCGGCCGTTTCCCCGGACTGAGATACGGCAATTACAATATCGTCCGGATAAATAACGGGATTGCGATAGCGGAATTCGGAAGCGTACTCCACCTCTACGGGGAGTCTGCAAAAATCTTCGATCATCCGTTCTCCTATCAAAGCGGCATGCCAGGAAGTACCGCAAGCTACAAATATGATTCTACGGGTATTCTCGAATTTCTCCCGATTATCGACAACTCCCGACAAAACGACTTCCGTAAAATCCGCATTTATACGTCCCTTAATGCAATTCGACAAAATCTCGGGTTGCTCGAATATCTCTTTCAACATAAAATGCGAGTATTCGCCTTTTTCAAAATCGTTGAAACGGAAATTCGATTTTCGAACCACAGGAGTTAGCTCCTCTTGATTTTTATTCAATATTCGCAATGGAGTTCCTTTTTTTATCACTGCTATTTCATCATCGTTCATATAAACGACTTTTTCCGTATATTCGCTTATAGGCATGGCATCCGATGCCAAATAAAAAGCATCTTCTCCCAAGCCGATAACCAAAGGGCTGCTTTTCCTCGCCGCAATTATGGTATCCGGAGCGTCTTTATCGAGAACGGCTATTGCAAACGAACCCGTCACCCTGTCTAAGGCCATACGAGTGGCCGTAACCGAATCCACATTACGAGATTCCCGCATATATTCTATAAGATAAATCAACACTTCCGAATCCGTATCGCTCCTGAACTTATTTCCCTTGTCTTCCAATTCTTTCCGGAGAAGAGCATAATTCTCGATAATTCCGTTATGAACCAAAGCCAAATTTTCGGATTGCGAATAATGCGGATGCGAATTCACATCATTCGCTTCTCCATGGGTTGCCCATCTCGTATGCGCTATACCTATAGTTCCCGATATATCTTTGGACTCGGAAAAATATTCAAGAGCAGAAACCTTACCTTTGGTTTTATAAATGTTCAAATCCCCCGCCTCATTTATCAATGCCAAACCGGCACTGTCGTATCCCCGATATTCGAGTCGTTTCAATCCTTTTATCAATATAGAATAAGCATTCGAATTCCCGACATAACCTACAATTCCACACATATTTCCTCTAATTTAAAATTTACGCTGCAAAAATAATATCGCTTCGAAAAAAAATATGATATCCGCCTTAATTTATATCTTAAAAAATATTTATATAATCCATAGATAAGCGAGAGAACATATTTTCACCCCAAAACAACCGTATTAATCGCATATCGCTATGACTTCGACACACAAAATCCCCCCCAAAAAAAAGTCTAAAAAAATGACCGGAATTCATATTATTTTTGTTATTTTTTTGAAAATATTGATATATATACATATATTGCATCAATTAACCTTCAAGTCTGTCCCTGTATAAGCGCTCTGCTCCAATTAAAAACCTTAATATAAATGCATTATGAATACGGCACACCTTATCGACAAATTTATGAAAATAGCCTTTCTTCTTCCGTCATTCGTGTATATCGATAATTTTTTATTGTTCAAAAAGCGACGGCATCGAATCTTTTTCGTATTCCATTATTTCCACATACGCCATCCGCCATTTTATTGCATTCCCGATAAATCCGAAGACGATTTTCGATATATCCGAAAACAAATAAGCGGAACCAGATAAACATCAAAAACCTAATATTTTCATCTAATTAGAAAAACGATATGATAAAAAAACTAACTGCAGCACTATTTCTATTTCTTATAGGCATAGGTATCGTAAGGGCCCAAATACGTATAACCGGGCAAATCGTCGATGAAAAAGGCGAACCGATTGCGGGGGCCACCATCCAAATAAAAAACAATAAAAAATTAGGGACATCCTCCGATATGAGTTTCACGGTATCAAGCAAATAGCAAAACTTTCCTGAAAAAAGGGAAATATCATCAAGAGACTGTCTACAATTATCTTAAACCCGGACAGTCTCTTTTCACAGATTCGATTTTATCGGGTTTAATGATATTTTAACATCACCCTCATTTAAATTATTCTACCTTTGTCCGCCGATATGCTAAAATTTAATACTGTGAATAAACGAACACTTCCGGAAATATTGAATTCGAGTTATAAAAAATTCGCCGACAGACCTGCATTGAATTTCGTAGGTTCTACGGAAAGCAGTTACGGAGATTTCTACGAAAAAGTAAACGCACTATCGGTATATTTGAAAAAATCCGGCATATCCAAAAACGATAAAGTAGCCATATTCAGTGCCAATATGCCGAATTGGGCTATCGTTCAATTTGCAGTAACCATGATCGGCGCCGTATACGTACCCATTCTTCCGGGATTCAGTCAGGAAGAAATCAAAAACATATTGACTCATGCCGAAGTCAAAACGATTTTCGTATCGGATATGTTATACAAACACATTGCCGATATAAAAACACCGTTTTTATCCGAACGCATTTTGATAAACAATATGGCAAAAATTCCGGAAGACTTCCCGTATCAAAATCTGAAAGAATTAAAAAACGACATATGCCTGGAAACTTGTCCTCATATTCCTTTTGCAGAAATCGAAGAAGAGGATACGGCCTCCATTATCTATACTTCGGGTACGACAGGATTCTCGAAAGGAGTGGAATTATCCCACCGGAACTTGGTATGGAATGCTCTTCAATGCCGCACCATATACGATGTAAAACCTGAAGACCGCTTTCTCAGCATTCTTCCCCTGGCTCACACATATGAAAATACCCTCGGATTATTGCTTCCCCTCATATGCGGTTCTTCGATATACTATCTCGACAAAGCCCCGTCGCCGGGCGTGCTTATTCCAGCAATGAAAAAGGTCAGACCTACGGCCATGTTATCGGTACCCATGGTGATTGAAAAAATCTACAAATCGACCATACTTCCGAAAATCAATGCCAATAAAGTAACCAAATTTCTACACGGCTATAATTTTACAAGAAAACTCATCCACAAGATGGCAGGAAAGAAACTCATGCAAAGTTTCGGAGGAGCCATCTCTTTTTTCGGTATAGGAGGGGCAAAATTGGATTTCGAAGTGGAACGTTTCCTGAAAGAAGCCCGGTTTCCCTATGCCATAGGATACGGTTTAACGGAAACCGCACCCATGGTTGCCGGTTCTTCTCCTGCCGCAACCTGCCTTAATACCATAGGTCCTCTCATGAAAGGAGTAGACGTAAAAATCCATGCTCCTAAAAAATCGGGAGAGGGCGAAATATGGATTAAAAGTCCGAGCGTGATGAAAGGATATTATAAACAGCCCGAACTCACCAAAGAAGTAATAACTCGGGACGGATGGTTTAAAACCGGAGATTTGGGACGTTTCGACAAAAAAGGACGACTGCAAATCAAAGGAAGAAAAAAAACCATGATTTTAGGCGCTTCGGGAGAAAACATATATCCCGAAGAAATAGAATCCATCATCAACACCTTTCGCTTTGTAAGCGAATCTCTGGTTATGGAATATAAAGGAAAACTCGTTGCCATGGTCTACTTCAATATCGAAGAACTGGAAAAACAACTCACCAATTTCAAAAATCAAGCAAATTCCTATATCGAAGAGCTGAAAAAAGAATTAAGGGAATATGTAAACTCAAAAGTCAACAATTTTTCCAAACTCCAAATGGTCGTAGAAAAAAATGAACCTTTCGAAAAAACACCTACCCATAAAATAAAGCGCTTTTTATACAATAATAATCCTTATTTAATCGTAAAAAAATAAAAGGAGCTTTTATTTTCTCTTTATTCTCCCTATATTAATAAAAGAATATTGTCAGGTATTCTTTCAGACGCTTCCCTCCCATATGAAACGGGAGGTATTTCTATATACAACAACCTACTATACACCACATTATGAAAACACACATCAAGTTCGCTTTATTGGCAATCCTGTGTACAGGATGCAATCGAAGCATAGAAACGCCTTTATTGAAAGATAAAGTTCCCGTGGATTTTAAAATATCTTCGCAGAACAGTCCGGGATTCCCGAATCAACTTTCCCACATACGGCTTTTTCTCTTCAAAAAAGATTCTCTTCTTTCGGAAGAAATAGGAATTCAGGAAGGAATAAACGGCAACGACTTTCGTCTTTTTCTTCCTGAAGGAAAATATATCGGGATATGGGTAGGCAACGCTCCGGAAACAGGCAGCATATCTGCAAAAAAAGATTCGTGTATCGATAAATCATTTTTAAAAATCTTACCTAAAAATCCCACATACGATTACTTAACGGGAAAAACCGATTTGCATATTCGTCCGGAAAATGAAAACCACACGATCCGTTTTAAAAGGAAGGTGGCTAAACTCATCGTGAGAATTCGAAATCTCGAACCATGGGTAAAAGATTTGAATATAAAAATCAATGCCATCCCTCCCGATATGAATTTTAAAGGTATTTATTCCTCCAAAACCTCTACCGTATCGATAAAAGCCAATCCCTGTGCGGGGGAAGATCGCATATCGACTACGGAACTCTCGGTTTTCCCGAATATAAAAAATACCTCCCGGTTAATTTTCGAATATAAAGTGGACTCGACTCGATATAAACAAGAATTCAATCTCACCCAAAAATTAACAGCCAACAAAATAACCTTAGCGGATGTCGTATTTACAAAACCGGCCAACAAATTCAATGCGGATTTTTCCTATAATACCGATATCTGGGACGCCGATACGATAAAAGAAATCTTCCCGAATATTCCCCATCCTCAACCACCTTGCCAAGGCTCGGGAGACGGAAATAACATCGTAAAAAATTATCGATTTACAGAAACTTCCACACAAGGAGATTCTCTCATTATAACCCATTGGCATATAACGCCGAACTCTCGAATACAGGCATCCATAACCGAGGGGATGGCAAATGACAAGGCCGTCGCCTTAAAAGGAGAAGGCGTATTCTTCCAAAATATTCCCGTCATACAGGGGAAATGCTATCTTATAAATCTTTATACAAAATGCAATAAGGAGTCCACTCACTGGAAATACGAAATCAGTTGGCATACGAAATCCGGGAAAAACATAGAACTTCCCATAAAACCGGAAAACTATCTCGGTCCGACCGAGGGATGGGAAAATACAATAAAGGAAATGAGAGTAAGAGTCCCTCAAAATGCCGACTTTATGAAAATAAGCATACATATTTATAAAACCCGTCCGGAGGGAGAAGTTCATATTTATAATCCTACGGTAGAAACCATAATATAAAAACCTGATTATACGATAATTAATAAAAATAATCGCCGATATCGGCAATAGTTTTCGATAATTGTATCCGAATCTATATTTTTTATATTTACTTTGCAGTATTAGACTTTAATTGGATAGATATGGGTATCGATTATGTAAAAGATAAAGATTTCTATTATAAAAAAGATATATATAATACCGAAAAGACGGAAAAACTTCAACAACATTATCTTGAAATCATCAAAATATTGGGAGAAGATCCGGAGCGCGACGGTCTGATAAAAACGCCCAAACGCATAGCCCGCGCCGTACAATTTCTCACACAAGGCTACGGTCAGGACCCGGAGGCTATCCTCCGATCCGCCCTTTTTAAAGAAGAATACCGACAAATGGTGATTGTAAAAGACATCGAAATCTATTCTTTGTGCGAACATCATTTTCTTCCCTTTATCGGGAAAGCCCATGTAGCATACATTCCCAACGGTTATGTTACCGGCCTGAGCAAAATTGCAAGGGTCGTAGACTGCTTTGCCAGAAGACTGCAAGTACAGGAACGCCTTACGCACCAAATACGCACTTGCATAGAAAACTCATTGCATCCCCTCGGAGTAGCAGTAGTCATCGAAGCACAGCATATGTGCATGATGATGCGGGGAGTACAAAAACAAAACTCCGTTACAACCACGTCGGATTTCTCGGGAGCTTTTGAAAAATTAGCGACTCGGGAAGAATTCATCCGTCTGATAAGTTCCGATTTGCATTAATCTTTAATTATAATAAAAATGAAAAGAGCATTTGTATTCCCGGGCCAAGGAGCTCAATTTCCCGGCATGGGAAAATCTTTGTACGAAACATCTCCCAAAGCAAAGGAAATGTTTGAGAAAGCCAATGAAATTTTAGGATTCAGAATAACCGATTTAATGTTCGAAGGCAGCGAAGAAGATTTACGCCAAACCGATGTCACGCAGCCGGCAATCTTTCTTCATTCCGTCATATTAGCCGACAGTCTAAACGAAAAACCCGATATGGTAGCCGGGCATTCCCTGGGAGAATTCTCGGCTTTGGTAGCGTGTGGGGCTTTGGCATTCGAACAAGCTCTCGGACTTGTGCACACCCGTGCAATCGCTATGCAAAAAGCGTGTAAATTAAATCCTTCCACGATGGCGGCTGTTATCGGCATGAGCGACGAAGATGTAGAGAATATATGCAAAAGCATAGACGATATCGTCGTTGCCGCCAACTACAACTGCAACGGTCAAATCGTAATCTCCGGAAGTTTGACCGGAGTGGATACGGCCGTAAAAAAACTCTCGGAAGCCGGGGCCAAAAGAGTATTGCCTCTCAAAGTAGGAGGAGGTTTTCATTCTCCCTGTATGGAACCCGCCGCAAAAGAGCTCACGGAAGCTATTCGAAAATCGAAATTCAATCGTCCGATATGCCCCATCTTCCAGAACATAGATGCCCGACCTCATACCGAACCGGAGGAAATCAAAGAAAACCTCATCCTCCAACTCACTCATGCCGTACGTTGGACTCAATCGGTCAACAATATGATTGCAGCGGGAGCAAACGATTTCTTGGAAATAGGTCCGGGAAAAGTATTGCAGGGGCTCATCAAAAAAATCAACAAAGACGCGAACGTATCGGGTATCGAATAAGCTTATCGGGAGAAGTGCCACTTCTCCCCTTTTACTTCACGCTAAGCAAATTGTAATACAACAAGAACGGCTCTTCATGGTCCATATTCGACTATCGAAGAGCTGTTCGTTTTCAATATCATATCGAATTCCCAACCGCTTTTCGCTCGTGCTCCAATAATTCGGACATTAAAGTCCTTGTCCGCAATGTAAAAACGACAAATATCGAGAACTGCAGAGGAAACGGAAAATCGGAAATCGAGACCTTTCAGATGTCGATATCCTCTTTCTCCTCCTCCGATTTTTTCTCAAGCCGGGGATAAGTAATACGGGAATGGTATATATTGCTTAGCTGTTCGGTAAATATATTTTTTATAATGGAAATATCCTTAAAACTTATATCGGCATTGGCAAATCTTCCGTCTTTAAGCTGCATATCTATAATATCGGAAACGAGTTTTTTAATATTTTCTTCCGTCTTTATTTCCAACGTCCGGGATGCCGCCTCTACGGCATCGGCCATCATAACTACAGCGCATTCCTTGGTAACCGGATCCGGTCCGGGATATGTAAAATCCTTCTCATCGATTTCCTTATCCGGAAATTTGTTTTTAAACGAATTATAAAAGTATTTCACCCTGCTCCTTCCATGGTGGGTACGGATAAAATTAACGATAACTTCAGGCAGATGATATGCATTCGCCAATTCCACCCCTTTCTCCACGTGAGCTATGATTTTTCGGGCACTTTCGTCATACGGCATATGAGTATGAGGACTTATCCCTCCGGCTTGATTTTCTATAAAAAGAATAGGGTCGTAAATTTTCCCCACATCATGGTACATGGCTCCCGTACGGGTCAACAATGTATTGCCTTCGATTCTGTATACTGCTTCCTCCGCCAAATTAGCCACCATTATGGAATGTTGGAAAGTACCCGGAGCCTTTTTAATCAATTGCCGTAACAAAGGATGATTTTGATTGCAATATTCCAATAAAGACATTTCCGACGTATAACCGAAAATTTTTTCACATACGTAAATTGCCACATAAGTCAATGTCAAAAGCAAACAATTAAGAGCCAACATCAATATGTCATTGAGATTTTCCGATGTAAGTACATCTCCTTCACGTATAAGGGTAAACGATACATATACGAGAAGATAAACCAAAAATCCCCATAAAATCGATATGAAAAGCTGACTGCGTTTCTGAAACTGCGAAAGACTGTTGATAATGACAATGCCCGAAAGGATCTGCATAATCATGTAAAAATAACCGTCCGTAGCAAAAATGGAAGTAGAAATTGCAAGCGATAGCAGCAAGAATAAAGCGGCTCTTCGATCGAATAATACATTTACGACAATAACGAAAAACAATACCGGAAGCAACCATATATTCACCTTATAATAAGCATTCAAACATGCAATCAATACGGTAAGCAAATACATGGTATATAAAAATATAAAATGCTTGTTATTAAGGAAAACTCTTTTTTTGGTATGATACAGAAACAGGGTCAATGCCAACAAAGCCAAAACGGAAACGATAGTGTATCCGGTCATGGTTCGCCACACGGAAACCGGTTGTATTTCTTCATCATAAGCTTTTTTATACGAATCTAAAATTTGCAACTTCTCCGCAGTCACCGTTTCTCCCCTGAGGATGATAATATCCCCTTCTGCAACCATTCCCCTCGTAAGACTTACGGACGAAAGTTGCAATTTAAGCTCGAGATTGGTTTTTTCCTGATCGAATAAAATATTGGGCTCTATGTAGGCAGCCATATCCAAATCCCAAAGTTTTTCATCATCTCCCTCTTTTCTTAATCGGGAAGTATAATTTTTCAACTCGGTATAAGCTTCTCCCGGACGATATAAAAAAGCGATATCCTTTTTCTCCGCAATATTATTCTCGATAATTTTAATTTGCATATTTCGTTCAGTATAAGCAGTATCGCTCACATAGATAATTCCCTTTTTATAAATGTACGCCAGCTTATCCTCTATCGATCTTCGCTCTTTCTCCGATAAAACGGGTTCCAATAATTTTGCATCCGCCCTAAACTTATCGATATTCCGCAATGCAATATCGGATTGTCTTCTATATATAGGTATTATATTTTTCCGAATCTTATCTTTCTCGAAACTCAACTCCTCCGCATTTTTATAAATAGGAAAACTGAAAGGGGCTATCAAAGTATCGTAATTCCATTTCATCCCCTTGGAATATTTATATTTGAATATCGGAGAATGCGGGTATAATATGACGGTTATAACAGCAATAACGGCAACAACGGCAATACGTATCGAAAGATTGAACCTCCTCTGCCCGATTTTATTTCTTTCCATGAGTAATTTTCAATTTATCCGGATAAAGATAAGGTTTTTTCATGACTTACAATAATCCCCCATTTTAGAAACTGCTATTATCATCCCCTGCCTGTCCATAAATCGGAACTTATAAATATTGTAGTTTTTATGAAAATTCACAAAAACAAAACACCTCGCTGAATTTGCCGCGATATACGGATTTTCATATATTTGTCATATGTAACGAAATTGCTGCGAATTTTACATAAAAAACAAAGAAGTCTACAGGCATACAAATTAAACCTGTAAATCAAGGAATTCAGTTGGCTCAAATTTAAAAAAAAGATTCCAACAAAATACACACAAGAAATTTAAAGAAAGATGAAAACAAAAAAACAATCGGCAATTATTTTATTATCTATCATCATTTTCGGTTTAATCTCATGTGAAAAAGATAAAAAACAGATATAAATCTATTAGTCGGCGAATGGTATGTCTATAACGACAACCCCAATTTGTCTGTCGACAGTTATGTAACTTATACATTCTGTTCCGACAAAATCTGTTCTATCCGTAGCAGGGATTGTTTATCGGATAGAGATACTACAATCGCCAGGACATACGTCAATTAGTTATGACAACACCTTGATAACTCTATCCGATGAAAAAAACAAATATACGGAGCAATATCACATACGTAAATTAACATCAAAAGAAATGGTGTGGGAAAATGTAGTTCGGTGTAATGGAAATTCAAATAAAAAGCTACGTAAAATAAATTTTGCAGATTGAAAGTAGTTCGCTCAAAGTTTGCACGAATATAGCCATGGTGTATATATGGTATTGCCTGCAGGTATTCTGTCACATTTAATGTTTTTAATATTAAACAACAAACTATATATCAATTCCTTAATTAGTTAATCTACCCCCTTCAAAAAACAATATTTTTTAGAAAATATTATTTATAACTCAATAGCGAGTTCTTCATGTATATTTCGATTATAAATGCCGTTTCTCCCGTATTGCTTCAAGGCACACAAGGATTTAAAAGCAATACAAAGTATTTTATGAAAGAAGTTACACCGACTACTTTGTTTAACATTTCTAATTATGGTTACAAAATCTGATTTTTCGATTGGCGTATAGGATTATACTGGTATATTTATTACAAAGTCGGGCAAATTATATAACATATATATAGAAAAAATAGCAGGTGAAGATGAAAAGGCAAATGACGGTGATTTGTACGCAGACATCCTGATCGATGAGACCGGCAAAAAAGTGTATAATGAAACTGGGTCTCTGCACGTAATTGATTTCAGTAAAGGATACGGTCAATTAATCTACAACAACAGTAAAGATCGTAATAATAAAAGTTGTAAATGAGGACAATTCCAGAATAACCATTACAACAGTTTGTTTAAGGCATTTGGGTCGATTAAAACATATTTTTCATTTAAGGAAAATGTTTTATCACGATGATTTTTCAGGAACAAAGGCCGTTGTTTAATACGACTTTGAATATCTGATAAATATTGTTATTTTGATAAATTATCTCATTTTTTATCCAAATTGTCAAACAATATAATTTGTGATAATGACGATAATATAAGATATTTTTGACACTATCCGTAAAATAGTGTAATCGTTAGAACGTCAAACTTACCCTCTTGCACTTAGAACGAACTGACTTTATACTACTGCAAAAAAACGCCCGCATCTATAGTTCGAGAAAATATATTCGGAAAAACTTTGGAATTATAATTTATTATATTACCTTTGCCGTCGCGATTCGGGAGATAGTTCCTCTAACAAGAATCGACTATGATTGCGGGGTGGAGCAGTTGGTAGCTCGTTGGGCTCATAACCCAAAGGTCGTCAGTTCGAGTCTGGCCCCCGCTACTAAGAGAAAGGTTGTCCGGAAATTGGAGAGGACAGCCTTTTTTGTATTATAATTACCGAAATGAATTACGAGGAAACTATTGCATGGATGTTTACACAACTTCCAATGTATCAACGGGAAGGGAAATCCGCTTATAAAGCGGATTTAAATAATACGCTGCGTTTGGACGAGCATTTCCATCATCCCCACGAATCGTTTAAGACCATACACATCGCAGGTACGAACGGGAAAGGCTCCGTTTCCCATATGATAGCCTCCGTTCTCCAAGAAGCGGGATATCGTACCGGACTATATACTTCGCCCCATTTGAAAGATTTCAGAGAACGGATAAAAGTCGATGGAAAAATGGTGGAAAAAGATTTTGTCGTAGATTTCATCGCCTCCAATAAAGTCTTTTTCTCGGAACTTTCCCCTTCCTTTTTCGAAATGACAGTGGCCATGGCTTTCGAATATTTCAAACGTGAAAAAGTAGATGTTGCCGTTATTGAAGTGGGATTGGGTGGACGTCTCGACTCCACCAATATCATCCGTCCGGAAATATCCGTCATAACCAATATTTCATACGATCACACGGCCTTATTGGGAAATAGCCTGGAAGCCATCGCCAAAGAAAAAGCCGGTATCATAAAAAGCGGCATTCCCGCCGTTGCCGGCATCCGAGACAAAGCCTGCGATTTCGTATTCGAAGCGCAGGCCGCCCGAATGGGTACGCAACTGAGTTTTGCATCGGAACATTGGAATATAAAAAGGAATGCCGAGAGTTCTTACGATATAAAACATGAAAAAGCCGTATTCCTGGAAAAACTCGAACTTCCCTTAAAAGGATATTATCAATCCAAAAACCTGGCTACCGTACTCGAAACCTTAAAGATATTATCGGAATCCGGAAGTTTTTCGATAGATATCTCCCATATCCGAAAAGGGATAGAAAATACCGTAAAAAATACGGGACTTATGGGACGTTGGCAAATACTGGCAAACCGGCCATATACCGTATGCGACACCGGCCATAACCCGGACGGTATCCGGGAGATTGTTCGTCAAATAGCGGACATTCCATATCGTCGCCTGCATATCGTATTCGGAATGGTAAACGATAAAGACATCGACAGCGTTCTCCGGTTAATGCCTGAAAATGCCTTATATTATTTCTGCAAAGCATCTATCCCGCGAGCCATGGATGCTGCAGCTCTCGCTGCCAAAGCATCTCCGTACGGACTTCAAGGCGAGGTATTCGAATCCGTAGCCGAAGCTTATGAAACGGCAAAAAAAACCGCCGATACGGAAGACATGATCTATATCGGCGGCAGTACATTCGTAGTTGCCGAAATCATATGATTCCGCACGGATTATAAAGATTTTATGCTATCTATAATATTCCGAGCCAATGCCTCGGCTCCGGCCTTATCTTTAGCCTCGGAATAAATTCGGATAATAGGTTCGGTATTGGACTTGCGCAAATGCACCCAACCTTCGGGAAAATCTATTTTCACCCCATCTATATCCGTTATCTTTTCACGACGATATTCCTGCTTTATTCTGTCCAAGACGGAATCCACATCCAATTCGGGAGTAAGTTCTATTTTATTTTTCGAAATAAAATATTGAGGATAGGATTTTTTAAGTTCCGTCATAGACTTGCTTTCTTTTACAAAATGTGAAAGGAAAAGCCCTATACCCACGAGTGCATCCCTGCCGTAATGGCTCTTAGGATATATCACTCCCCCATTGCCTTCGCCTCCGATGACAGCTCCGGTTTTCTTCATTTCCGCAACGACATTCACTTCTCCCACCGCTGCTGCCGAATACGTACATCCGTATCTTCCGGCAACATCGCTCAATGCCCGGGAAGAAGAAAGATTGGATACGGTATTCCCTTTTTCATATTTCAATATATAATCCGCAATCGCTACAAGAGTATACTCCTCACCGAACATTTCTCCGTTGTCCGCAATAAAAGCAAGCCGGTCCACATCGGGGTCTACGACGATGCCCATATCCGCATTTTGTGTTTTAACCGTTTCGGAAATCCCGATAAGATTTTCGGGAACAGGCTCCGGATTATGTGCAAAATCTCCATGAGGTTCGCAATTCAAAGCTACGATATCAGCTACACCCAAGGCTTTCAAGAGTTTAGGGACTACAACTCCTCCGACCGAATTGATTCCGTCTACGACAATCCGGAGTTTTGCCTTTTTTATAGCGTCGACATCCACATGTTCCAAATTCAGCACATGCTCTATATGATAATCCGTATAATCTTTCTTTATAATACGTCCGACAGCTTCGATATCGGCATAATTCGCAATCGCCGTATCCGAAAATTCCAATACCTTCTTCCCCTCCGCATCGGATAAGAACTCGCCTTTCGCATTCAGGAGTTTCAAAGCATTCCACTCTTTAGGATTATGACTTGCCGTCAGAATAATTCCTCCGGCAGCTTTTTCCTCCGTCACGGCCAATTCCGTCGTCGGTGTCGTTGCCAAACCGATATCTACGACCTCATGCCCCAATGCAACTAAGGTGCCGCATACGATATCCGACAACATTTCTCCCGACAAACGGGCATCCCTCCCTACGACAATCTTCGTCCGCATACATCCGGAAACGGAACGCACCCATGTGGAATAACCGTAAACGAATTTCACTATGTCCGGCGGCGTAAGATTCGTTCCGGACTCACCGCCTATAGTACCGCGAATTCCCGATATAGACTTAATAAGTGTCATCCTTTTATAGAATTATAATATTAAAAAAAATCCTTTTAAATAAAAAAAGAGACCGGACCTCGGTCTCTTCTCAACTCTAATTTCAAATACTCGCTTCGTATTCCGCAGCCGTCAATAATCCGTCCAATTCGGAAGAATCCGCAATAGATATCTTTATAATCCAACCTTTCCCATAAGGATCTTCATTCACCAATTCCGGAGCATCTTCCAATTCTTCGTTAAACTCCAAAACCTCGCCCGAAACGGGAGAATACAAATCAGAAACGGTTTTAACAGCCTCAATCGTGCCGAATACATCCCCTTCCGCAATCTCATCTCCCACCGTATCACATTCTACGAAAACAATATCACCCAATTGACTTTGAGCATAATCCGTGATACCCACGTATGCAATCTCTCCTTCGACACGTATCCATTCGTGTTCCTTAGTGTACTTCAATTCTACTGGTAAATTCATTTTTAAAGTTTTAAAATTAGCTTTCTAATATTTTTCAAATATAAACAAAAAACCGATACCTATTAAAATAACCGAAAAATTTATTCTATTCATTCAATTGCGAAACGGAAAAATATTTTGAAAAAAACTCGATAAGTTTTTGTTTTTCCAAAAAAAGCACTACCTTTGTGCTGTTCTTAGAAACAGGCAATTGTTCATATATAAACGAATGAATTGCGAGTTCTAAATGGTGTGGTAGTTCAGCTGGTTAGAATACCTGCCTGTCACGCAGGGGGTCGCGGGTTCGAGTCCCGTCCATACCGCTAAATAGCTGAAAGATAGGCTATAGGTCATCTGAAGCAATTTTAGAAACGAATTCAAAAGCGCCTTAATTCCAACGAATTAAGGCGCTTTTTCTTTGTCG
>JBGZEX010000068.1:0-17012 GCA_041846495.1 Marinifilaceae bacterium | reverse complement strand
GGGAAACGCATCTTTTTCTGGTAAAACCGGATAAAAACCTCCTGTACGATATCTCTCGAAGACTCTTCATCCTGTAAATATCTATTGGCAAAAAAACACAATGAGGCATAATATTTATGAAACAACGTCTCAAAACTCTTTCTATCGGTAGAGTCGATGCCACGTATCAATATATCCTCTCGATTTTTCAAATGTATAAAATCCCTAAAATTACCACAGACAGTTACAACCCGGTATCTTTATCGGAATTCATTCAAATTCCTAAAAACATATTATTATCATACAAATATATTAAATTCCGGTAAAAGTAAAAATATAAGCGGATTTTTATCCTGCCGTATAAATTCCCCATTAAATGTAAAATCAAATATATTCCAATCCTCATCCCGAGTTTTGAAATAAAATTTTATTTTTGTCAAAATATATAGAAATTCCAATGGGCAATAATCTTTTTAATACAAAATGGCTCGAACGGCTTTTTGAAAGACATTTCGAAAATCTTACGGGATTCGTATATAATTACGTAAAGGATGAAGATACGGTCAAAGACATCGTACACGATGCATTCCTGAGTTTATGGAATAACCGGAATAAACTGGATGAATCCAAATCCGTAAAATCCTATTTGTTTACAATTGCCCAAAATCATGCTCTGAACTATCTAAGACATTTGAAAGTGGAATGCAACAACAAAGAATCCCTATCCGAAACCTTACGGCGGTATGCGGAAGACGAATTCGAGTCTTACGAAAAACAATTGAGCCGATTGGAAATCAAATTCAAGGAACTCCCTGCCAAGCAACGGGAGGTAATCGAAAAATGCATTATGGAAGGAAAAAAATACAAAGAAGCCGCAATGGAATTAGGTATTAGTACGAACACCGTAAAAACTCATATAACAAGAGCTCTACGTTCTTTGAGGAATGAATTGGAAAATAAAATCGTATTATTCTTATTTCACACATATAAAAATCTCTCTCTTTCTTTCTTTCGATACGATGCCGCGTCCTGCGGTAATCTAAAGACAAGGCTAGGCCTTACGAAAAACAATTTACAACATTTAAGATAACCATAACGAATAAAACATTAAATTCTAAGTTTGAAAACAAGGTAAATAACATTCGATGCCGGAAGAAAAGGAAATAACCACATATATAGGAAGGGGAGATCCGAAAGCGATGCAATTAATGTTCGAACGGTATTACCGTCCTTTATGTGCATATGCCTTAAGGTATTTCGAAAATATTGCGGATGCGGAGGATGTTGTCCAAGATGTATTTATCGCATTTTGGGAAAATAAAAAAAACAAGCCGTTCGAAGGTTCCGTAAAATCCTATCTTGCCGGAGCCGTAAGCAAATTATCCCTTAAACGGAAATATAAAGCAGGTAACATATGGCTGGAAGATGTGGAATTTTATGCCGAGCATTTAGAAAATGCAAATAATTTATATGAAGATGAAAACCTTATGAAAATAGTGACTCAATTGAATATGTCCGTAAAAAAACTGCCGGAAAAATCCCGGTCGGTTTTCGAGTTAATCGTATTCGAAGGCAAATCCTATAAAGAGGTCGGCAACATATTGAATATATCCGTAAATACCGTCAAGACTCATTATATACGGGCCGTCCGCAAGTTACGGAAAGAATTCGGACATCCGATTTTATTTTTTGCAATCTCCGGTTTATTAAAACGATATTTCTGTTCTTCAATATCTCTACACTGAGCAAAATCGTTTATCCCAAAATCGACTTGGCTTATTTCAAACATTCCCCGAGTTTAAATTCATACGGCTTTTTATTATATTAACATAATATTGCATTTTTTATTCGCCTATTTTTATCAACTCGGGAATATTATAATAGACGAATCCGACAATATATGGAGCATAAGAATTTTGAAGATTTAACGGCAGATTATGTCCGGGGAGTATTAGACAAAAAAGGTGCGGAAGAATTATCCGCATATATAAATGAAAATGAAGAAAATCGCAAAAAATTCATACAAGAGGTAGAGGCTTTCCGCTATGTACGTTTAGCCGTATTGAAAGATATCGATAAAACAACTGCTTGGAAACATTTGGAAAGAAAACGTAAACTAAGACATATCCTTCTTATCCTCCGACGTACCGTAGCTGCTTCGATCGTGATTTCAATCTCGATTTTTCTATATTTGAAAACATCCACTCCTTCGCCGGATGAAGAAATCCTGCCGGGACGTACGATGGCAATCATGGTTTCGGAGCAAGGTATTGTTCATTTGGAATCCGAAATTTGCATAAAAACTACGAATGGAAAATCCTATGCATTATTTTGCGACACATCCGAAGGAAAATCCGGGGAAAATCCTGTTTGTCTTGCCCGGGACTGTACCACGATACGGGTACCGTACGGATGTACCTATTACTTAACGCTTGCCGACGGTACGAAAGTATGGATGAATTCCGGTTCCGACTTAAAATTCTCTCATGATTTCAACAGGGAAATCCGGGAAGTTTGGATGTCCGGAGAATTATTTTTCGAAGTGGCACATTCCGATTCGCCTTTCGTCATCCATGCGGAAGACTTGCTCATCCGCGATCTCGGAACCTCGTTCAACGTAACGGCTTATCCGGAAGAAGACGTTTTCGTCACTACCTTAGTAAGCGGTAGTGCACAAGTCGAATATAAAGGAACGACAATAGACTTAAAACCGGCGGATCAGGTTTTTGTAAACAAGAAAAACGGCAAAATCGCTTCCATGCAAGTAAGAGCGGAACAATACATTTCGTGGAGGAAGGGTATATTCGAATTCGAAAATATGCGTTTGGAGCAAATCGCCCTTCATTTGACTCGCTGGTATGACATAAATTTCGAATTTGCCCGAGAAAATACCAAAGACCGCCGATTTACGGGAGTATTAAAAAAAGACATGCCCATCGACACCCTTTTGCATATTATCGGCAAAACGACGGATGTACGTTTTCAAAGAAAATCAAAAACCGTATATACAATAAATTGAATAAAAATCAAAAACAAATCGTAAATGAAAAACATCTATCTAAGGAGTTCGAACTCTTTCTATCGAAATTTCAAGCTGAGATTTAAACTGACTTCGATTGCGGTTTTATTTCTAAGCCTTCCGATGTTCGGGGAAGTATTTTCCCAAGAACTGAATACCAATCTTAAAAATACTCCCTTAAGAGAGGTTTTCAAAATATTCAGGAGTAAAACCGGAATCTATTTCATGTACAATGAAGAAGAGATTGCTTCCAACATTCGCATCAGTGCCGATTTGAGAAAAAAAGAAATAGGTGAAGCTTTGGATATCGTACTCCGGGATTTGCCTTATTCCTGGGAATTTGTCGACGGTATGATTATAATCAAACCCAAACAAAAAAAACAACAGCAAAAGGAAAAAATTCTGATAAGCGGGAAAATTACGGACGAAGCGGGTGTGGAAATAGCCGGAGCTACCGTCATTCTAAAAGAGCGAAAACACATCGGTTGTGCTTCGCTTACCGATGGAAGTTTTTCTTTGGATCTCTCGTCTCTTGCCAAAGAAATCACCGTTTCGGAAATAGAATCGATGCAATTGGTCGTTTCTTTCGTAGGTATGCAAACGCAAATAATAAAAATAGGCAAAAGAAGGAGTTTTTCCATCCGTTTGAAAATATCGGATTCGGATTTGGACGAAGTTGTCGTTACGGGTTATCAAACCATGGATAAAAGAGAATCTGCAAGCGCCGTATCTACAATAAAAGTCACAGATATACAAATGAACGGTATTCCTTCCATCGACCAAATGCTTCAGGGAAAAATTCCCGGAATGATGGTAATAAACACCTCTGGAGAACCCGGGAGCACACCTAAAATCCGCATCCGGGGAACATCCACAATCAATGGAAACAAAGCTCCCGTATGGGTGGTAGACGGAGTGATCCTGGAACAGGACATTCCGATCACCGCTTCCGATCTGAACAGCGAGGATGCACAATATCTCGTCGGCAATGCCATCGCCGGTATAAGTCCTCAGGATATCGAATCGATTACCGTCCTCAAAGACGCTTCGGCTACGGCCATATACGGAGTGAAAGCTGCGAACGGAGTTATCGTATTGACTACCAAAAAGGGAAAAACGGGGAAACCCGTAATTTCCTATCATGGAGAACTAATGGTCAACCAACGGCCGGACTACCGTAATTTCAATCTTATGAATTCGGCGGAACGGATGCAGTTCTCGAAAGAGATATTCGAAGACGGATTGCTCTACGGTCCCGGTATATCCCTCAATCCCGCCGATTCTTACGAAGGTTTATTGTACGAATTGATAAACAGACGAATAAGCAAAGAAGACTTCGGCATACGGGTTATGGAAATGGCAAAACGGAATACGGACTGGTTCAAAGAGTTGTTCCGCAATGCCGTGACCAATGCCCATACGTTAAGCCTGTCGGGAGGCAGCGAAAATACCAAGTATTATTTTTCCGCCGGTTATAACAAAAATGAAGGCGGCGCCGTAAAATCCCTGAGCGAACGTTTTACTTCTTTAGCTAAAATCGATTTCAAAATAGGCAAATATTCCGACTTAATGGCCAAGATAGAATATAATACAATCGACAACCGGGGATATTCCAAAGTAAATCCTTTCTCCTATGCATACAAAACCTCCCGAACACTTTTGCCTTATAATGAAGACGGTTCCTACCATATGTACAAATACGGGATAGGATACGATTACAACGTATTCAACGAACTGGAAAATACGGGCAAGCAAGCCTGTTCCGACAAATTCACCGCATTGCTGACCATGAAAATCAAATTGATGAAAGGTTTTTCCTATCAGGGAACATTTTCCTTCCATCGCTCTTCCACCTCCCAACGGGAATGGCAAACCGCAAAATCCCATGCGATAGCCGAAATACGGAAATACAACTATAAAGAATACGACGAAAATCAAAGCGAATATTGGGATTCCCCTCTACCCTACGGAGGAATACTCCATCAGGAAAACATCAGGAAAAAAGGATATACGATACGCAATGCTTTCGAGTATAAAAAACTTCTCGACGAACGACACGATTTCAACTTATATGCAGGCTCGGAAATAAGGAGTTTGAGTTATACCGGAACGGGCGTAAAAGGTTACGGATGGACTCCGGAATACGGAGAACGTTTTATGCCGGTATACACTCAAAAATTCAAGGACAATTATGCTACGACGGGAGCGCTTTTGCCGGTAAATACGAATACGATTTCCCGTGTAGCTTCATTCTTCGGTTCTGCAAGTTATATGTATGCCAATCGTTACGTAATGAACTTCAATATCCGCTCGGACGGAGCCAACAAATTCGGCAGCAACCCCAAATATCGCTGGTTGCCGACCTGGTCGGTCGCCGGGAAATGGATACTTACAAACGAATCCTTTTGGTCGGAGCGAATAAGGAATAACAACTTCATCGCTTTAAGAGGAAGCTATGGAGTACAGGGAAATATCCATGACGACGCCACTCCCAATCTCATATTCAAAATCAAGGGTATCGATCCTACCTCTTCTTTACAACAATCCGACATCTATCGCTTGCCGAATCCCGATTTACGCTGGGAAAAAACCTCCTCTTGGAATACGGCCGTCGACTTTTCTTTCTTTTCGGGACGTCTATCGGGAAGCATCGATATATATAAAAAATATACCGAGGACCTGATTATGGACAAAACCGTAGCCGCATCCAACGGCCGGCACCGTTTGCACATCAATGCCGGAGAAATGACCAATTCGGGTATAGAAGGAAATATCCATATAGAAATTTTGAAACATTCATTGTTAAAATGGGATTTAAATGCGAATTTCGGCAGGAATACCGGCAAAATCACTTTGGCTAACAGCGATTTTTATAATACCGATGAAGAAATCGACGAAATGCTTAAAGGCAATATAGCCGTAGAAAGAGAAAAATTAGGACTTATGTACTCATTCCGTTATGCCGGTCTCATGCACGAAGACGGGTATCCGCTATTTTACGGCAAGGACGGAAAGGTTTACCACGAAGGAGATAAAAGAAGAATGGCTTTGATTCAAAGCGGCTCCATATTTCCGGATCTTTCCGGAGGTTTCGACACTCAATTGAAGTTCAAAAACCTGGTAAGCCTCAGTATAGGTTTCACTTACAGTATCGGAAATGTCAAACGTTTGCCGAGGGTATACAAAGACAAAGCAAGGGTATTCAATCCGCTGGCCAATGTTTCCACCGACTGGAAAAATCGCTGGAGGAAACCGGGAGATGAAAATCGTACCGACATACCCGTACTTTACAATGCAAGAATTGCAGGAAATTTTGCCGCCGACGGACTGCGAAATGTCTCCAAAGAAGATTTGGCAAGATTCGACTACTGCACGTATTTCTACGATCTATCGGATCTCCGTGTTGCAAAAGGAGATTATCTGCGCTTGCGACAAATAGGACTAAGTTATACGATGCCGCAAAAAAACATTCGACGAATAGGGCTTACCTCCCTTATACTGAGATTTCAAGCTACTAACTTATACGTATGGGCGGACAAAAAATGGAAGGGCCTGGATCCGGAGACTCCGGAAGCCAATATCCCTTTACTCCCCTCCTACAGCCTAAGTCTCGATCTTTCATTTTAAACGGAATTCATTATGAGCAAATTAAAATTATACAAAATAAGCATTTATACGCTGATTGCTATCGGTTTCGGATGTAACGATTGGTTGGAAACGGATTCGGAGGATTTATTGATTCCGAAAACCGTGGACGAATATTACCCCATGCTATACGCCGAAGGTTACCCTTCGAGTTTCAACAGCGACGTATCCTGGTTCAAACTAATGACGGACGATGTGGAAATGGGGCGTCTGGAAATAGATCCCGATCACGAATCGGCAAAAATTCGCGACCGGAATTCCTTCGATCGTTCCGAAGGAGGAGAAGGTCTGCACGCCTATAAATGGGAAGAAGATATAGAAAAAGGTATTACCGATTTTTTCTGGCCGAAACGCTATTCTAATATTTTAGGTTGTAATGTAATCATCGACGCATTGCCTCGAATGAAGATAGAAGGCGATTCCACAAAATACGCCTATTTAGCGGCACAGGCTTATGCCATGAGAGCCTATCACTACTGGTGTCTGATAAACACTTATGCATTGCCTTACAGCACCGCCAACCGGGACAAACCCGGAGTCATCATCCGGACCCGACCACAGGTAGACATCAAACCGAAAAAACGCTCTTCCATCGGCGAGGTATACGATTTGATTAATGAAGATATCCGAAAAGCCATGATCTATATAGAGAAGAGCCACGTACCGGGGAACAAGCATTTGCTGACCCGACCCGCAATCCTGTTTCTGGCTTCCCGCATTGCCCTTTTTCAGGAAAAATGGGAGGAAGTCATAAACATAAGCGAATTATTCCTCAAAAGCCACTCTTACGTATTCGACTTGAATAATGTGGATACGACACTATTCGGTGCTTCTAAAAATTCCGAATCTTTTTACATCATGAACGGAAAGGTAAATAAAGAAATCATATTCACTTTCGGAAATAACAGCACCAAATACAACTATCTTTCGGATTACCTCAGCGGACATTTTTACGCTTTAGGATTCCGTACTTCTCATAGCAGCGAAAACTCGCTTTTGAAATCCTATGAAAAGGGAGACTTGCGCCGTCAGGCTTGGTTCATAAAAGATATTCCTCCGAGAAAAGCCCTTCACCCGTGGGAAGAGGATAAACCTATGGAATACTATTATGCTTATCCGAGCAAATACCGACGCAGCTACGATGCAGATGCCCAAATGCCGAACGAAAAGACTTTTCGGGAAAACTGGCGAAGCGTAGAAGTCATGTTGAATCTGGCCGAGGCTTACGTACAAAAAACGAAAACCGTAAGTCAGGATGCCCTCGATTTATTGAATATGTTGCGTAGCGGACGCATCGCCAAAACCGAATATGCGGACAAAACGACGGCCGATTTTGCTACCGCAGCCGAATTGTTGGACTTTATCCGAGCGGAACGCCGCCGGGAATTATGCTTCGAAGAGGCCATGCGTTTCTGGGATATGCGTCGTCAGGGAATGCCTGAAGTGAAACACATATGGTATTCCGCCTGGAATACGACCGAAACCTACGTGCTGAAAGCCGGAAGTCCCAATTACGTATTGCGTATCCCCAATACCGAATCGCATTATAACGACGGATTAAAAAACAACGTAAGAGAAATAATCACCGCCCGATAAAATATAAGTTATGAAAAAAATTATTGCCGCAGGTATATGTGCCCTGCTAATTGCAACCGCATGTACGGAAAACCTAAATCCCGATCCGGAACTGGCGGGACCTCTATACGGTTTGAAAAAAGGAAGTCCCGGTTCGGTAGACGAGTTGGTCTATAAAACCTGGGAAGAATACGGAATATATTATTTATACGATTTCCCGGAATACGCATTCCAAAGGACCAACTTCAGCGGTTGGTTTTCAAGATGGTATACGCCCGTAAAAAAAGGAAATGAAGAATTTGTCAGAACCGTAATTCACAAACTTCATAATAACATATTCAAAGGAATAAATCCGGAAAAAGTGAAAAAACTCTGGTATGTCAGAGTTTTCCTCTGCGATTCCTTATCCGATTCCTATAAAAAGGACAAACCGGTGAAATTCTATTTGGAAAATGAAGATATGTTGATTATCCCGAATCTCGGAGATAAGATGCGCAATTATACGGACAAGGAATGGAATGCATGGGAAGGAGCATTCTCGGAACTCTTCATTGCCCGTTTATTCCTGGGGGTTTCGGAACAACCCGAAGCTTTTTACGCCCTCCGGTGGAAAGATGAAAAAGGAAAGGAAGTCAAATGGTGCCTGGCTAATAAATGGGAAATAGATCCCGAAGGAGAATATTCCCCCAACGTATATACTTTCCGTAAAAACGGATACGTCAGAAGCAAACCGACGAGTTTCGGTACGGAAACCGTAATAATCGTCGACAGGAAAACGGACGTGGGGGATTATATCAAGTTTTTGACGAAGAACAAAAAAGCGGATCTGGAGCACACCTGGAAACGTTTCCCGAGAATGCTGGAAAGGGCATTGGCACTTATCCCCTATCTCGAAGAAAAATTGAATCTGGATCTCGTATCCATACAAAACAGCAACTGCCCGGAAGATAAGGTAGAAACGGATTATTTTAAAAACTTAAAAAAATGAACAGGATTTTATTTTTATGTCTGCTTATGGGAATATATTGCAATGCTCCCGGACAGCAGCACAAAGGCATTAGTTTTTTGGAGGGAATTCCCCTGGAAGAAGTATTGCTGAAAGCGGAAAAAGAAAACAAATTGATTTTTATCGACTGTTATACTTCGTGGTGCGGTCCCTGTAAAGCTCTGTCGAGTAAAACATTTTCTCTCGACAAAGTCGGAATGTTTTTCAATAACGAATTTATCAATGTCAAATACGATATGGAAAAAGGCGAGGGGAAAAAAGTTTATGAAAAATTCAAAAACATCATCCCCGGATTTCCCACCATGTTGCTGATAAATGCCAAGGGCGAGGCCGTGCATACGATTGTCGGATTCCGAGACGGCACGACTTTAATCAAAGAAGTAAAAGCCGGGCTCAAAGGGAAATCCCTATTCGCTCTCGAAAAAAAATACAAAGCCGGATGCAGGGATATCGATTTTATGAAAGACTATATCAAAGCCCTCAAAAATGCCTACAAAAAAGAGGAAGCCGCTGCCGCCGTTTCCGATTTCATGCAGTCCCAATCCGTCGAATCCTTATTGAATAAGGACATATGGGAAATCGCCGGAGATTATATCGTCGACCCTTATTCGACCGCTTATAAATTCGTAATAAAAAATATGGATAAATACGAATACGGTCTGAAAGTGAATCGCTCCGCCCTGGAACGCAATCTGTCGAAAAATATGCGCAGAAGTATCGAATCCCTGCTGAGGAAACTGGATACATGCGGCTATACTCCCGGACTGAAAGATTCGATAAATCAACTTAAACAAGTGCTGAATTACAATGTACTCAAACAATCTCCTCTTTGGTTGGCAAAACTGCAAATAGCCGATTATAAAATCGCAGGAAACGTGAAAAAAGTATTCGAATTCATAGAGTTCGGCAAGGAAATCAATCTCTTCCATAAGGAAACAGCTTATCTCCAAAAAATATATACCTATATTGCCGACAATCTCGAAGATAAAGATATGTTGTCCGTTTGCTTAACGGATGCCGTCGAATTACAGGAAATGGAAAACAAATCTCCGTTCTCTTTGAATTTCTACGGAGTTATTTCCCGTTGCCACGAAAAGTTAGGCAATGCGGCGAAGGCGGAAACCGCCCGCAAACAATTCGTAGAATTGGAACGCATCAATGAGGGGAAAGTGAAAAAACTATACAATGCTCTCAAAGGGGAAACCAAAGACTGAACGCTCCTCTCTTTCAAATTATAACCTATCCGGGGAACGGCTTCGAAATCCGTGGGGATTTCGAAGCCGCTTTTTTATCATCATCGCCTTTTTTTCCGATTTTTTTCAATGTCACCCATTTCGGTCAACTGCGTGTATAAGATATAAAAATAAGATAAAATGGAATACAATCACGACGATATAGAATTTGCCGTACAAATTTTGGAAAACCGGAATAAACTGAAACAGACAGCTGTGGAAGACTGGATGCAAATTCCCGAAAATACGGAATTATTAAAGTATATTGCACGGATAAGACAATGTCGTAATCCGTATGAAATATCCCCTACGGAAAAAACCGAAGAATTAATCCGCTTGAAAAAAGCGGTACGTTCGCAGAAAATACGGAGGATATGCTACAGGAGTGCCGCCGCCGTTACTCTCATCATTGCAGCCGGTTTATTATCCGAAATAATCCGGAAACCTTTCGTCGAAAAAACAGAACCGGTTGCCGCCGAAACGAATAAGGTTCCGGGACAGGCGGAAGTGGAATTGTTTCTGGCCTCGGGTGCTAAAGTCTTATTGGGGAAAGACAACATCCATGTGGAAGGCAGTGTGGAAAAAGGGATTCGAAACGACTCTTCCCAAAGGTTAAGCTACGCATCGGCAAGTATTAAAGAAACCGGTGCGGAGAAAGAAGTCTATAACACTTTAAAAGTACCCGTAAGCGGTTTCTATCGTCTGGATTTGGCGGACGGCACTCGCGTCTGGCTGAATTCCGTTACGGAATTACGTTATCCCGTGGAATTTTCCGGAAAAGAACGAAAAGTTTATTTATCGGGGGAGGCTTATTTCGAAGTAACCCGTAATCCCTCCCGACCTTTTATCGTCGAAACTTCGGGAATCCGGGTGAAAGTATACGGAACCGATTTCAACATCAACACCCACGATCCGGAAATCATCCGCACCACCTTGGTAAACGGTGAAATCGGCGTGAAAATCATCGACACCGGAGAGGAATCCGTTTTACATCCCAACCAAACAGCGGAATATTCCTGTAGTACGCAAAAGTTAAATATAAAAAAAGACATCGACACCTATATCCACACCGCATGGAAAGACGGCAAATTCATATTCGAAAAGGAATCCGTAGAAAAAATCATGGAGCGTTTATACCGGTGGTACGGCATCTCGGCCGTATATGAAAACGAAGATGTAAAAAAACAGATATTCAGTGGAGTAATCACCCGGGTCGCTCGGGTCGAAGACGTTTTGCATCTGATAGCGGGAACGGCTACCGTAGATTTCGAGATAAAGGGAAATACCGTATTCGTAAAATGAAGCGTCGATTTTATCTTCGAAAAATTTTAATCAAAAACATATTATTGTTTAACCATACAAATACACATCATGAGAAAAAACCGAAAACGGATTTTTATCGACAAAAACATATTCCCGAAAGGATTGGGGTATGTTTTGAAAGTCGCCATTTTATCGGGAGGCTTTATATTTTCGTCCGGCAAGGGCATTGCACAACATCAAAGCGTAAGTCTCGACATGGAACAGTCTCCCATAGAAGAAGTTTTCATATCGATAAACCGGCAGACCGGCCTGGATTTCGTGTATAATTCGGCACAACTAAAAAATATGAAACCCATCTCCATTCACGTCAAAAACGTAAGTGTGGATTCCGTTTTATCGAAACTGTTTTCCGGAACACCTTTCGAACATAAGTTCGAAAAAAATTCCATCGTCATAAGAAGCCGGAAAGAGGGTGATAAAACCGTCGTAAAAGGGATCGTACGGGACCCCCAAGGCGAACCGCTTCCCGGAGTAACCATCGTATTAAAAGGAAGTACGACGGGGACTTCCTCGGACAGTCACGGAAAATTCAGTCTAAGCATACCGGAAGTCAAAGAAGGGAAATCCGTTATCCTCGTATTTTCTTTTA
Organism: Marinifilaceae bacterium; assembly: GCA_041846495.1. Classification (GTDB taxonomy): domain Bacteria; phylum Bacteroidota; class Bacteroidia; order Bacteroidales; family Marinifilaceae; genus JBGZEX01. The sequence continues at coordinate 4,644 of JBGZEX010000068.1, read as the reverse complement.
TCGGAATGAGGACCCGGGAAATCGTTTATAAAAAGACGATGAAAAGCCTGAATGTCGTTATGGAAGAAATCCTAAATCAACTCGAAGAAGCAGTGGTAAACACGGGCTACCAAACCATAAACAGCCGGAATCTCACCAGTGCGGTCACCTCTATCAAAGCGGAGGATATCATGGTACCCGGAATGACCACCATCGACCAAATGTTGGAAGGGCACGTGCCGGGTATGACCTTTCTGCAAAACTCCGGACAACTCGGCGCCGCACCCCGCTTGAGAATTCGCGGGACATCCACCATACTGGGCAACAGGGAACCCCTATGGGTAGTGGACGGAATCGTACAAACGGATCCGGTAAACGTGGACCCTCAAAAAATCAACGACTTGGATTTTGTAAATCTTTTGGGAAATGCCATTTCCGGACTGAACCCCGAAGATATCGAGCAAATAGACGTACTGAAAGACGCTTCCGCCACAGCAATATACGGTGCCAAAGCGGCAAACGGAGTCATCGTAATTACGACTAAAAAAGGGAAAAAAGGAGCCCCTTCCATCACCTATTCCCTGACGGGAAGTTTCGCCCAGCGTCCCCGCTATTCCGATCGGGGCGTATATATGATGAATTCTTCCGAAAGAATCGATTTCTCCAGAGAATTGATTCGTAAAGGACATACTTTCAATAATATGAACATATGGGTAGGATATGAAAAGGCGTTGAGAGATTATTATAACGGCAAACTTTCATACGAGGAATTTAAAAAGGAGGTGAATTATTACGAACGGATAAACACCGATTGGTTCGGTATCCTGCTGCAAGATGCATTTTCCCATAACCATACATTGAGTTTATCCGGAGGTACCGAAAACGTAAGATATTATACTTCCGTAGGATACAGCGATCAGGTCGGGGTATTGAGAGGTGAAAAAAACAAAAGGTATACGGCTAATATACGGGTGAATGCGGATTACAAACGCTTCGTCATATCCTTCGGTATCTCGGGAAGAGTAAGCGAAAAGAAGTATACGCCTCAAAACGTAGGTTTGTTGAACTATGCGTACAATACCAGCCGCGCCATCCCGGCCACGGCTGAAGACGGCAGCTTGTGGTATTACGACCGTCCGAGAAGCCGGGACGGAATATTCACCTATAAGTTCAATATCATAAACGAAAGGGATAACAGCCGGAATACCATAGACGGAGAGGGATTCAGCTTCAATACCAACATCAAATACAGGATTACGAAAGGGCTTCGTCTGGGAACGACTCTCGCCTACGGAACGGATAATACCGTAAACGAAACTTATTACGGAGAAAAAACTTTCTATATCGCCAATCTCAGAAGAGGAGAATACGGAAAAATCGGAAGAGAATCGGAATGTCCCTACGGCGGAGAATTAAAACACTCTTCCACTAAAAATAAAAATTATATGCTCCGGCTCCAATTCGATTACAATACGCATTTGGACGAAACCGGGAACCATAAACTCAATGCCAGCTTAGGAGGAGAAATTTCCTCCGTCAAATATACGGGATTGGATAAGACATTCAGAGGCTATCTGCCGGAAAGAGGAAAAATGATTACCCCTATAAAACCGGGAGATTACGAGGTATATGCGGAATGGCTTACCCGCAATCCCAATGCATTGGGAATTCTGAAAGACCAACTCACCAATAAGGTTTCTTCTTATGTATCCGCATCCTATATCTATAAAAATTTCTTCGTATTCAACTTCAACAGTCGAATCGATGCCTCCAATAAATTCGGACAAAAAAGCAATAAACGGCTCCTGCCGATATGGTCGGTGTCTTCGCGATGGAATATAAGCGAATGCCTTTTGCCGGAGGTACATTGGGTGAATGAAATAGCTTTGAAAACTTCTTTCGGCTATCAGGGAAATATGCTTCATACCCAAAGTCCGGAACTCATCATCAAAAAAGGAAATCTGAATAACAAATTCGAAGAATACGAATCCACCATACACAATTTCGCCAATCCCTATCTGCGTTGGGAAAAAACCATGTCCACGAATACGAGTCTGGATTTCAGCCTGTTTAAGAACAAACTAAGGGGTACGGTATCGTTTTTCTACAAAAAGACCAAAGATGCCTTTATGGAAAAATCCGTTTCGGAAATCAACGGAGTTACGAAATATACGGTAAACCGCGGCACCTTAGTGAATAAAGGGTTCGAATTCTCCTTCAATATAACTCCCGTAAGCACCCATGCTTACGGCGGTGAAAAACAAGGATTCTCATGGCGTATAGATCCGCAATTCGGACAAATCATCAACAACTTCGTAGATAAGGCCGTGAGCAGGATAAACAAGAGAGACAGAAAAGAGTATGCACTCGATGAAATCACCTATACGGATTATCTTACGGGCAGAATACCCATTCCCGGCTATCCTTTGAATACGTTTTTTTCTTATAAGTTCGACGGCTTGAATCCCGAAGACGGACGCCCGATGTTTAAAGACATCGATCCGAGCAGACGTCAGGAATTTCTGGACATGAAAGATAAGGAAGCCGTATTCTTGGAAGTAATGGCAAAATCCGGCAACAGAATACCCGTCATTCAAGGAGGAGTTTCCAACACTTTCTCATACCGACGCTTCGTACTCTCGTTCAATATAGCATATAGTTTCGGTTCGAAAATACGACTCCTTCAAATGTATCCCAACGTAAGGCAACTTGAAGGAACCATCGCACCGAATCCTCTGAACAATGTACGCCGGGAGTTCTTAAAGCGTTGGAGGCAACCGGGCGATGAAAAACATACGACCATTCCAGGCATTATCAACACCGCAGACTTTTCTTCCACTTTACGGCCGTGGTGGACACTCGAGCCCTATGCTTTCGCATCCAACATATGGGCGATGTACGATGCCTCCGACCTGAGGGTGGTAAACGGCAATTACGTAAAACTCCAATCCTTCTCTTTCCGTTACAGCATACCGGAATCCTTATGTAGAAGAGTTTACCTGAAAGCCGCCTATCTAAGCATATCCGGAAGCAATCTGTTTACGATTTCTTCCCGGAAACTAAAAGGACAATTGCCCACCCAATCGGGAGGAGCTCCCAATATCCCTCTCTCCCTCCGTCCGACATGGGCATGTACGATGAATATTACTTTCTAAATTATAGGTCATGAAAAAATACATATATATTATCGGTTGTTTTCTATTGTTTGCCTCCTGTTCCGATTTTCTTAAGGAACGCTCCATGGAATTGGCCTATGCATCTTCCTGCAGGGATTTAAGCGAATTATTAATCGGAAGCGGGTATATGACCGGCGTACCGAACAATCTCGTAGCCATGCCTTCGGACCATAAATATTTTCCCTTTATACACGTAATGGACGACGATTGCGAGCAATTTCTTTACGGCAGCAAAATAGACGGTCCTTTTGCCTATTGGCAGGGTTTTTATCGCTGGGAACAACATCCTTTCAACAATGGGGGAAGTCCGTATTCCGATGCGACATGGGCCAAATTATACGCCCATATAGCTACGGCAAATACCGTTATCGCCTTGGCGGATACCTTCGAGGAGGATCCGGAAGAATTGAGGAATCAGGTAAAAGGAGAGGCCTATTTTCTGAGAGGAGCCTATTATTTTCTCTTAGCCAATCTCTATGCCAATCCTTATTCCAAGGCAACTAAGCATGATCCGGGCGTTCCGGTAAAAACGACGGAATATATCCAAGATATATATTACCACCGCCATCGTTTGGATTCGGTATACGGGGTAATTTTGCACGATCTTTTACAAGCCAAAAAATATCTGAAAGGAATTACCCAAAAAACGGTATACCGGGCAAACGAATTTGCGGCAAGCGCATTATTATCCAGGTTTTATCTCTATACGGCCAATTGGAAAGCCGCCATCCGGGAATGCGACTATGTGATAAACCAAGGCAAATATCAAGTATTGGATATGGAAGAATACATCAACTCCAAAGATACCAACTTTTTAGATGCCAATTCGGTGGAAACCGTATTTTCCCAGGGGAATGCCCTCTCGACCACACTGATAACTTTACGTCCCTCAAGCAATAAAACGAGGGTATCCACCTTTCAGGTATCCCCGGAATTACTGGAATTATACGACGAAGAAAAGGATTTGCGCCGTTCGGTATTTTTCGAAACGGTAGTACGTCCGGCAAGGACGACGGTCAGAAAGACCCGCAACAAATCGACGGAAATCTCGGATATATTTCTGATTCGTTATCCGGAAGTCATTCTGAATAAAGCCGAAGCCATGGCCATGCTGGATAAACCGGCGGCAGAAATCGAGAAAGTATTGAATATGCTCCGTTCCAAACGTTACAAAAACGGAGAAACGGAAAAAATCACCGCCACCGGACAAGAATTGGCGGATCTCATAAGAGACGAACGCCGCAGAGAACTCTGCTTCGAAGGCCACCGCTGGTTCGACCTGCGGCGCTATGCCGTATCGCCGCACTATCCCTATAAAAAGGAGATAAAACATACTTCCTATGCCGTATCCGGCCCGAATCAGGCCGGAGATATCGAAGGATATTATCTGTTGAAACCCTTTCCGGAAGATAAGGGTTGGGTACTCCCCATACCGGAATATGCCATTACCTTCAATAACGGGGAAATGGTTGCAAACGAACGCCCCGAG
>JBGZEX010000067.1:0-28194 GCA_041846495.1 Marinifilaceae bacterium | reverse complement strand
TCCTCGAATATGTCTTCCAATCGCCGGAATTGTTTCTCGCTCAGAGCACATATATATACGGCATATCCCTCCTCCCGCTTTTTCCCGAGATAATCCGCCAACATATCGAACCTCTTATTGAAAGGCGGCTGGCTTTCCGTCATCAGGTCCAAATTCTCCCCCTCGAAAAGCCGGTCGGCTCCCCACTCCACAACCGGGGAGGACTCCACATAAGCCCGCACCGATTCCGGATCCGAAAATACCGAGGAACGAGTTTCGAAAAGAGACTTCATCTTTTCATAAATCGATCTCCCGTCCCGGAGCCACCACAGGGGAGAGGTTTCGAACCAACGGAACAAATCCGTATATTCGTCGGAAGAGGCCACTGCATTCAAATCGGGGAATATGCAAACCGAGTCCGCAAGCGAATCGGACAACTGGGTCTCTATATCGAAAAAACGTATGCTTTCTATTTCATCTCCGAAAAAATCCACCCTCATGGGGCGCTCTCCGGCATAGGAATAAATATCCACGATGCTCCCCCTTACGGCGTATTCCCCGGGAGCATAAACGAAATCCCCTCTCTTGAATCCGTAAGTCGTCAACACTTCCTCTAAAAAAGAAACGGATAAAACGTCCCCCCTTTTCAGGGTCATCGACATTTCGTTCATCACCCGAACCTCCGGAACTCTCTCGAAAAAAGCCTCGGGATAGGTGATCAAAACGGATAAATCTCCGGAACGGATATGCGAAAGCACCTCCGTCCGGGCAAGCACCGAATCGTTATCTCTACTCCCTTTCCTGTAAGAAGAGGGTAAAAAACCTATTTCCTTCCCTCCCGTAAAAGCCACCAAATCGCTGTAAAAATAAGCGGCCTCCTCCCGGTCGTCCAAAACGACGACCTGCATTCTCCCGGTCTTCGCCCGCAAAGCCGCCACCCATAAGGGCAAAACGGAACCTCCCGAGCGAACAAGGCGAAACTTCGCCCCTTCTCTTATCCGCCCGGCAACCTCTCCGACTATTCCGGAGTCGATATAAGTCGCAAGTATACGATTAAAATCCACTTTTTTAGGACAAATTTACTGCTTTATAAAAAACTCCCGTCTTAAAAATCGAAAATATTTACCGGTTTTATTCCCTACATACAATTGAGGAAAAGGTTTTCATCAGAAGGAGATATGCGAAAAAATATCGATACGAACCCGATTTTCAGTTTTTATACCCATTTTTCTCTATGTTTTTGTATGTATTTTTGTAAACCGAGCAAGGGATACCGGAAAATATCAAGCCTCCGGTATTTTGCCGAATTGAGAAACCAAAAATCATTCAAATGAAAAAAACATTTACTTTCGTATTACTCACCCTTCAAGCGATATGGGTGATAGGACAAAACAAGCCCGAAGACGATAAATTCAAATTGGGCGTAAACGGCAGAATCTACTTCGACGGAGGCGTATTTTTCAAAGATACCGCCCGTCTCAGCCGGGGCATAAGCATAAGCGATTTGCGAATCGGTATCAAAGGAAGTATGGGAAAATGGTACGGGAAAATAGACATAGGTTACGCCAAATCCTCCATTTCTTTTAAAGATATTTTCCTCCAATACAATATCGACAAATCTTCTTATATGCGAATCGGACATTTTGCCGAACCTTTCGGCATCGATCACATGGAAACTTCCTATGCCGTAAAATTCCTGACACCGAACGCAGCCTCTCAGGCTTTTGCTCCGGGAAGGTCCTTGGGAATAGAATATATCGGTTGGGGCGATTTAACCTGGTATGCCGCAGGAGTTTTCGGAGACGCCAATGCGCATAAAGCGAAAAAAGCCGGAGCCGAAGGCTATGCCGGCACTTTGCGTCTCGTCATTAATCCCGTACGGGAAGCCGGGAAAATCCTGCACATAGGGAGTGCCGTATCTTTCCGTAAGGCCGATTTGACGGGTTTGGACAATGCGAACCGGGACCGTCCCCGCCTTATCACTTATTCGGCAAATGCGGAATCGGTAATAGAACCCCGCAAATTTATCCGGGCCGACATAAATGATGCCAAATACCAGAACAAAGAAGCCGTAGAGCTCATCGGAGCATTGGGACGCTTCCACATACAGTCGGAATATTTCCGGACTCGCGTAAAACGAGAGGATTCCGAAACCAACGAAACGTATAAAGCCCGGGGATTTTACGTACAGGGCGGCTATCTCCTTTCGAGCAAGGCCTACGAATATGCTCCGGAATGGGCAAGGATGAAACTGCCTGCGGCGGGTTCTCTCGAATTGGTAATAAGATATTCGTGGGTAAATCTAAACCACACCGCTTCGAATATCATGGGCGGGAAACAGGACGACACGACGATAGGAGTGAACTATTACATCAAAAAAAACATGGCCCTCAAACTCCACTACACCAATGTGGGTTTAGACAAGAACTCTTCCATCGGGAGACAGCGTTTCAATTCCCTTCAGGGAAGATTGGCCGTTATGTTTTAATATCGCAACCGGTTTTTCAAACAAAGTTTTTTAACCGCTATGAAAATCGTATTTTTAGAGCCCATCGGCATTTCGCCCGAAACGATAAGGGAAAGATTTGCGGATATAACCGCATCGGGACACGAACTTATGGTATATCCGGAAAGAACGGAAGACGAAGACACATTGATCCGAAGAGCTTCCGATGCCGATATTGTCGTCGTCAGCAACATTCCCTTGAGGAAGCGTTTTTTAGAATCCTCCGCATCCCTGAAAATGATATCCGTCGCTTTTACGGGCTTCGACCATATAGATATCCGCAGTTGCACCGAACGGGGCATCACCGTATGTAATGCCGCCGGATACTCCACCGAAGCCGTAGCCGAACTCGCTTTCGGCATGATGATATCCCTCGTACGGGATTTTTCCCGAGGCGAACGCCTTGTCCGAAACGGCAAGGCCCGAGGCAGTCTGATTGGAACGGAGCTGAAAGGGAAAGTGGTGGGAATAGCCGGCTTGGGGCGTATCGGCTCGAGGGTAGGAGAAATAGCCTCCGCCTTCGGGTGTAAAGTCATCGGTTACAATCGTTCGCCCAAAAACATCCTTCCTCAGGTAAGCAAAGAGGAACTGCTTTCGCAATCGGATATCATCAGTCTCCACCTCCCGCTCAACGAGGATACGGCCGGATTCATAGACGAAAAAGCCGTCTCCCTCATGAAAGACGGAGTCGTCCTCATCAATACGGCCCGGGGAGGCCTGCTGTCCTCCGAGGCTCTGGCAAAAGGCCTGGAAAGCGGGAAAATACGGGCTGCCGCAACGGACGTATACGAAAGCGAGCCGCCGTTGGCATCCTCGCATCCTTTGTTGAAAGCGCCGAATCTCTTGATGTTGCCCCATATGGGATATGCTACCGAAGAATCTTTCAGAGCCCGTTTAGAGCTTATGCGGGACAATATAAAGGCATTCCTCGACGGACATCCCGTCAACAAGGTATGCTGACACGATATATCATCCGGGAAAAGCATACAAAATACCCCCGTCGTGAAGGGATTCCAAAAGGAGGACACCGAATTTACGGGCCGGCAATTCACGACGGGGGTATTTCTTCATACGACTTTTTTGAACCGAAAAGAAGTTGCCGGATGTTTTCTACTTGGCATAGAAATCGATTTGGCGGAGAAGGGCCCGCGTACATACGGGACAAAAACGTCCGCCCTTGAGGGTGCGCATCATACAGTCGGGAGTAGGACGATACACGCCTTTCGCCTTATAACCGCCGCCTTCGTAAGCACCTATTCTCCATGGTTTTTCCGGATCCGGATCCGTAGGTATGGGGGTAGAGGCTTCCACCATATCTTTCCATTTCCGGGAAAAATCGGCAAGAGTCGTAAGATTGGCTTCATAAGGCTCCACATCCGGACGGAAATCCACCGTTTCGTTTCCGATTTCCACATATTCGTCTCCAAGTCCTGCGAACAAATGCCCGAATTCATGCACGTACACGGCTGCCGAAGCCATGTTGCCGGATACGCTGAGCCCGTAATGATTGTAAATGCCGCCGCCTCCGTATTGGGCGGAATTCGCTATTACATATATGAAATCGTAAGGAGCATTGGAAGCTATATCCCGCAATGTATTATCCTCTTCAGTCATTATATAGCGCTCCGAATCGAAGGTATAAAAAGCCGAACGCAAAAGGGTATTCGGATATTCTCGGGCCACCGGATTACCGACTCCGCTTTCCGGAGAAGGGGCCATCACCGCCCGTACGTTGAACCGGGAAGCCGATTCCTTAAACGGAGAGAAACTGAAAAATCCCCGTACAAAAGCCTTACAATCCTCAAAAAACTTATCCATTTCCTCTGCCGTATATCCGTCGGGTATAAGCACGATATCCACCTTATGAGCCGGATCTCCGTTGACCGCTACGTCTTTCACCGGATAGCGATGACGTTTGTTCGGATAAATACGTATGCTCGAAGGATCCACCCCGTATTCGAATTTCTTCTCGAAAACGCCCCTGTCGTTTCGCTTGCAAATCTCTATTCTGGCCTTGTTTTTAGGGAAAGGCATGACGACATTCTCCTGGCTCGCTTTGTTGTCGGCAGGCGTTTTCTGCATCGTCTGCCATTCTCCGAAAAGCGTATTGTACCCCCTGGAATATATGAGCTTGCCGGAAGCCTCGTCGTAAAGGTTGAGATAGTAAATACCGTAGAAATTCGTGTCTATAAGATTGACCTTCGAGCCTCCCCAATAAGGTTCCTCGAGAAGTTCTCCGAAATAATACCCCTCGGTTTCGGAATTCCCGCAATGGTAATAACTCAAACGCAGGGTTTTATCCTGAAAATACTTCGCAAACTCCGGAGCTTGAGCCGCAAGAGCGGCACTCCCCAAAAGAAATACCCAAAAAAGCAAATGTTTTTTTCTCATGTCATTAATTTTTATTCCTTGAAATATATGCGTTTAACCCTTTGATTTACGGAAGTGAGGACTTCATAGGGAATAGTCCCCATTTTCTCCGCCACCTCGGCTACGGAAATATGGGAGCCGAAGATCTCCACTTCGTCGCCTACGGCGACCGGTATGCCGGTTACGTCGAGCATGGTTACATCCATACATATATTGCCCACCACCGGAGCTCTTCTCCCGTTTACGTACATATCTCCCACCCCGCAGCTCAACCGGCGGGAAAGGCCGTCGGCATAGCCCACCGGAACGACGGCGATAAGGGAATCCCTCTTCAATACGCCCTTTCGCCCGTAGCCCACGGTTTCTCCTCCGGGCACCGGACGAAGGGAAACAATCTTAGTCTTAAAACTGCTGACCGGCCTCAAAGCGGCCCCTGCGAAACTGATTCCGTGAAGGCCTATGCCCAAACGTACCATATCGTAATGCCTGTCCGGGAAACGTTCTATCCCGGCCGAATTCAATATATGGCGGATTACGGGATAATCGACGGCCTCCGCTATCTCCCGGGTCATCTCCTCGAAACGCTCCAACTGCATATGCGTATATCCGTCGTGAACGGCTTCGTCGCTTCCGGCCAGATGCGAAAACATCGAACGCACCGATAATATGCTGTCTCCTCCGACCTCTTCGCACAAATCCCGAATATCGCCCCTATCGAATCCCGAACGGTTCATCCCCGTATTCATTTTCAGATGCACCGGATAACGGCGGGAGCCGTACGCTTTCACCGCCTCCCGGAACTCCCTCAACATGGCAAGGGATTGAATTTCCGGTTCGAGTCCGAATGCTATCATCTGATGAAAGGCCTCGGTTTCCGGATTCATCACCGCAATAGGAATATCTATGCCCGAACGCCTCAATTCCACTCCCTCGTCGGCAAAAGCCACCATAAGATAGTCCACTCCGCTGTACTCCAAAAAACGGGCCACTTCTCCCGCTCCGCTGCCGTATGAAAAGGCCTTCACCATTACGGCGATTTTCGTACCTTCGGGCAATAAGGAACGGAAATACGAAAGATTGAAAGCCATAGCATCGAAATCCACATTCAATACCGTCGTATGAGACTGTTCCTGAAGAAAGGCAGCGATATACTCGAAACGGAATTTCCGGGCCCCTTTTATGAGGATGACGGAATCCGAGAAATTCCTCTTTTTCTCCCTCCTCAGAAATTCGTCCGTATCCCGATAGAAACGTTTTTTCCCGATAAGCCCGAAACACGAGGCGCAATCGCATATGTCCGGACCTATGCCGATGAAATCCTCTACGCCCGCATCCGACAATTGAGAAGCCACCTTGGCGTATAAAGCCTCGCCTTTCCCGCTTATATTGACGAAATCGGACAATATGACCGTACGTTTTTTCGCCCGGTTGTTCAACTGCATGGCGGATAAACCCAAGCGGAAAGAATCCGAATCCGAATTATAATAATCGTTTATGAGTTCGCAACCGTTAATGCCTTTTTTCCACTCCATCCTCATAGCCACGGTTTGCAGACGGGATACGGCATCCCGGATTTTCTCCGGCTCCACCTTTCTGTAGAGCATATAGCAAACGGAGGTCATCGCATTTTCGTACGAAGCTTCGTCCGGAAAGGGTATGCGTATGCCGAATTCCCGCCCCCGGAAATTTATGCGCAAATCGCTATAGTCTCTCCCCCTTCCGGTCTCCTCCACCGCAACTTCGCAATCTCCATCTCCCCAACGCATCAATTGCACGCCGTCCCCCAAAATCTCCCCCATACGCTCCATAACCGGACCTCCCCGTCCGATTACCATTTTGCAGGAAGCAAACAACTTCGCCTTCTCTTTCAATTTCTCTTCAAGGGAAGAGAAATTCTCATCGTGGGCATCTCCGAAATGAGTGAATATTCCCACTTCCGGCCGGATTATAGGCTCCAATCGTTCCATCTCCCCGGGACGGGATATACCGGCCTCTATAATAGCGATTTCCGCATCGGCGGGAATACCCGCAACGGAAAGGGGCACTCCCGTTTGAGAGTTGTAACTCCGGGGCGAACGGTAGATACGGCACAGGGGATCCATCATTTGGGATATCCACTCTTTTACTACGGTCTTCCCGTTACTTCCGGTCACTCCCACCACTTCCGCTTCCACCCTCCCCCGATAAACCGCAGCAACCTTCTGCAACAATCCCACGACATCGGCGGTAAGATAAAAACGCACATCCTTCAACCGCTTGAAATCTTCCCGCATTTCCGAAACGGCAAAGCGCCTCACACCTCTTCTATAAAGCGGCAATACATAATCGTGCCCGTTATGATTTTCTCCTTTAAGAGCAAAGAACAGGCAAGACGGCGGATTGAGAACCGTCCGGCTGTCCACGCTTATCTCGACGTTCTCCCACGCCTCTTCACTTACGATTATTTCCGCCAATCGAGTATCCGAATTATCCATAAAAACATCATATTGTCAGAGGAGGGGTGCGAATAAACGCGACAGGGATTCTTTGACCCGCTCCCTCCCCGGACGGAATTTCCAATTATTAAGATATATTTGTTCGCTATTTTTTATATCCTCTTTAAAAAAAGCTTCGAGTTTATCCGTCACCTCTCTGTCGTAGACGATAAGTCCCACTTCGAAATTCTGCTCGAAACTCCGATTATCCATATTGGCCGTACCCACACTGGCCACCAAACCGTCGACCATTATCAGTTTGCTGTGATTGAAACCTTTACGGTAAGCATATATTTTCACTCCGGCCTCCAACAACTCCTCCGCATAAGAACGGGTACACCAATAGGTAAGGACGGAATCCGAACGCCATGGCAACAGAAGTCTTACGTCCACTCCGCTCATGGCAGCCGTCTTTATCGCCGTCAGCATGGCATCCCCCGTCATAAAATAAGGCGTAGATATGTACACATGTTCTTTAGCCATGGTTATCATCGAAAAATAGGCCTGACGTATGGTAGCCCAATCGCTGTCCGGCCCCGAAGAAATCGCCTGGGCAATCACATTGCGGTCTTCCCGGAAAAGAGGAAGATATTGTTCCTTATCCAACAAAAGTTCCTGACGGACAAAATACCAATCGGTTAAAAAAACCGTATGCAAAGCCTTGACGGCTTCGCCTTTTACTCTCACATGGGTATCCCTCCATATGCCTATGCCTTCGAGACCGGCCATATAACGGTCCGCAAAATTCATTCCTCCCGTAAAAGCCGACTCCCCGTCGACGATCAACAGTTTACGATGGTTCCGGTAATTCGCCCGATGCGCCAATTTGCGGAAACGTACGGGGAGAAAAGGATATACCTGAATACCTACGGCCCGCATTTCCTTTATATCCTTGGCGGGAAGTTTCCACGAACCCACATCGTCGTATATCATACGGACTTCCACCCCGTTTTCCGCCTTTTCCGTCAATATGCCTTTTAAGGTATTCCACAACTCTCCCTTCTCGAATATGTAATACTCTATATGAATGAATTTACGCGCTTTGCGCATAGCCGTAAACATCGAAGGGAAAGCCTCTTCCCCGTTATTGAGTATGTCCACCCGGTTCCCTTTCGTAAGTACGGCTTTGTTATTGTTTATCAACAGGGTAATCAAATGGGATACCTTGTTGAAATCCCCTTTGCTGAAAAACGCCGATTTCCAGGCATTTCCGGAATTCTTTTCACTCATGTATTCCAGCCATTTCTCGTCGCCGAGACCCTTGCGGGAGAACATCTTCACCTTACGGTAATTGATTCCGAAATACATGTACAAAACCAGACCGACCAAAGGTATGGCCACGAGCACGGTAATCCATGCAAGAGTGCGGACGGGACTGCGGTTTTCCATAATGACATTATAGGCTATAATCGCTATAGTCAATATGTAAACGCAAAAAATGCCTTCTATGACAATTCCTTCCCATCTCATATGCAAATACCGCTTATTTTCAAATTCAAATAGTTTTTATTTTCAGACTTCTTTTTTTAGTTTTGTCCTATGAACACGATTAAAGAACTTACGGAATACGCCCTCGGCGAACTTGCTTCCGAATACGAGGCAAGAGAAATCCGTTCGCTCTGTACCCGTATATTCACGGATATATTATCCTACACAAATATAGATATTCACATCCGGAAAAACGAAATTTTAGACCGAACATTCGTACTCGGATTTAAAAATATCGTCCGGGAACTGAAAACGGCAAAACCCATACAATACATATTGGGACAAACGGTATTCGACGACCGTATCCTCAAGGTCGACCCCAATGTCCTCATACCCCGGCCGGAAACCGAAGAACTCGTACGCCTGACCGATCTCCATTGCCGTCCCGGCCTCTCCCTATTGGATGCGGGTACGGGAAGCGGCTGCATCGCCATAGCTCTGGCCAAACGGAATCCCCTCATGAAAATCACCGCTGCGGATATTTGTCCCCATGCATTGGAGATTGCCCGGGAGAACGCTTTATCCAACGAAGTCGACATAGATTTTCTCGAACGGGATATATTGAATTTCGATACATACGCATGGCCCTTTTTCGATATCATCGTCAGCAATCCGCCTTATGTGAGAGAAAGCGAAAAGCCCGGAATACACCCCAGGGTAAAAGATTTCGAACCCCCTAAAGCCTTATTCGTACCCGATGAAAATCCGCTCCTGTTCTACAAATGCATCGGAGAATTAGGCCTTGCTCAACTCAACCCTTGCGGACTTCTCTTTTTCGAGATAAACGAAGCCTTGGGAAAAGAAACGGCAACCCTTCTCTCCGATATGGGATACGTCGGAGTGGAAATAAAAAAAGACCTTTTCGATAGAGAAAGATTCGTAAAAGCCGTACGCAAAAATTAAAACCATGGATGCCAAAACCGCAAAATCCAAAGCAGCACATTTATGCGCCGTAAAAGAATGTCCGGAATCGGATATCCGCACCGGATTGAAACGCTGGGGAATATCGGAAACCGAAAGCGAGCATATAATTTCGTGGTTGAAAACCAACGGGTTTATCGACGAAAACCGCTATGCCGCCGCCTATGTCCGGGAAAAACTCCGTATATACGGATGGGGGAAGATAAAAATCGGCGCAGCGCTACGGGTGAAAGGAATAAACGAAGCCGTCATAAACACGGCCATGGCATCGATAGAGGAAAACGAATGGGTGGAAGCCTGCAAAAAAATCCTGAGGAAAAAACAAAACCTGATAAAAGAAAAAGACCCGCATAAATGCAAGGCCGCCCTTATACGCTTCGCCCTCGGCAGGGGCTTCGAATACGATATCATATGCCGATGCCTTCCTTTTCCGACGGAAGAATAGTATCAAGCGACAGCCTTGCTTTCACCGAGTCGGAACCGCAGTCATTAAATAAATCCCATTTATAAAATCTCCATATGTTCCTTATCGGTAAGTTTTTCGCAATAATGACATTTCAACGTAATCGGTTCGTCTTTTACGACCACGAATTTCGTACGTACGCTTTCGTTATTGGTAATACATTTGGGATTGACACAACGTACGATGCCTTCCACCGTTTCCGGAACTTCTATCGTTTTTTTCCCGACCACCTCATAGTCTCTTATGATATTGATATGAGCGGAAGGTGCGACGAGGGCCAGCTTGTTGATTTCATCGTCTTCCAAGAACTTGTCCCATATTTTGATAATCGCTTTTTTCCCCAACTTCCGGCTGTTCAAATTAGCCCCGAAGGTCATGGCATGTTCCAAACGTTCGAGTCCGAGCACATTGATAACATCAAACAATTTATTCGCCGGGATATGGTCGATAACCGTACCATTATCGATGGCGCTTACCTGCAACTCTTTTTTTGACATAACTATTCCACTTTTAAATTCAACGCCTTACATATCATTGCCTGACGGGCAAATACTCCATTCCGGGCCTGTTCGAAATAATAAGCCTTGGGATTGTCGTCCACATCCGTATTGATTTCGTTCACCCGGGGGAGCGGATGGAGAATACGCATATTGTTTTTCGTATTTTTAAGCATGGCATTCCTCAGTATATACACGTTTTTCACCTTCTCGTATTCGATAGGATCGGCAAAACGCTCTTTTTGCACCCGGGTCATATAAAGAATATCGCAATAGTCGATCACTTCTTCCAAATCGGTATGCTCTTCATAAGGGATTCCGAGTTTTTCGAGTTGCATCTTATAGGCGGGAGGCATTTCCAACTCTTTAGGAGCCACGAAATAGAACTTGGGACGGAAATGTTTCATGGCTTGAAGCAAGGAGTGCACGGTACGTCCGTATTTTAAATCCCCCACCATGCAAATACTCAGATTTTCCAAAGTCCCCTGGGTTTTATATATGGAATAAAGATCCAGCATCGTCTGGGAAGGATGCTGGTTGGCTCCGTCTCCCGCATTCAGAATGGGAGCATTCAAAGCCACTTCGCTGGCATAACGTGCAGCCCCTTCTATAGGATGGCGCATCACGATAAGATCGCAATAATTATCCACCATCTTTATAGTGTCTTTCAAACTTTCTCCTTTGGTGATACTTGAAGATGCGGCATTGGAGAACCCTACTATTTTTCCCCCGAGACGATTGATTGCCGTCTCGAAACTCAACCGGGTGCGCGTCGACGGCTCGAAAAACAAAGACGCCACCACCTTGCCCTCCAACAAGTTCCGATTGGGTTGTTTCTCGAATTTCGAAGCCGTGTTCAAAAGTTCCAATATATCTTCTTTGGAATAATCCTCAATAGACACAACGCTTTTTTTATTCATAATTATTTATTTTAGAAGTAAGTTCCGGAAAATAAAAAAAAGACCAGCATATGGATAACTATGCCGGTCTTTTAAAAATAAATTTCTTTCCTGCCTTTGATTTCGACAGGAGATCGTATGTTCAATATATCCTCGTACCAATCTCATATCGAAATACAAATGTATACATTATTATTTCCCTGACAAATATTTTTCAAGTTTTATTACCAATTTTTCAGCAACTTCCCTTTTGGACATCAACGGCCATTCTTCCCGCTCCCCGGATCTACCGATAAGGGTTACCTTATTGGTATCTTTCATAAATCCCGCCCCTTCATCGTTCAAGCTGTTCAATACGATAACGTCCATATTCTTACGTTCGAGTTTCCCGACGGCATTCTTCAATTCGTCATCGGTCTCGAGGGCGAAACCCACAAGGAGCTGGGTTTCCTTTTTCAAACGTCCCACTTCTGCGGCAATATCCCGGGTAGGCATCAGTTCCAAAACGAGACGGTCCTTTCCCCGCTTGAGTTTGGAGGCTTCTTTGCGGAGAGGAGAGAAATCCGCTACGGCCGCACTCATCACCAATACGTCCTGCCCGGCATAATGCCGCATCACCTCGGAATACATTTCCTCCGCCGACTCCACATTTATACGGTTGATTCCGGTATCCGGCAATTCTAAGGATACGGGACCGCTTATGAGGGTAACCTCGGCACCGCAGGCGGCAAAAGCTCCGGCAAGGGCAAAACCCATCTTCCCGGAAGAATAATTTCCGATAAAACGTACGGGATCTATCTTCTCATAGGTGGGGCCCGCCGTCACCATAACTTTCTTCCCTTTCCAAAAACCGGTTCCGGCAGCGAAAAAGCGTTTTACCTCCTTGAGTATCGCTTCCGGTTCGGCCATACGTCCTTTCCCTATAAGCCCGCTCGCCAAATCTCCCGCATCGGGTGCGATAACGATATTACCCATATCCCTCAACCGCTCCATATTCCGCTGCGTAGAGGGATGTGCATACATGTCGGCATCCATAGCCGGAGCGACCATGACGGGACAACGTGCCGAAAGATAGGTGGTGAGCAATAAATTGTCGGCCGTTCCGGCAACCATGCCCCCAATCGTATTGGCCGTAGCCGGAGCTATAAGGTAAAGATCCGCCCATAACCCCAGGCTCACATGGGAATTCCAGTTCCCGTTTTCCGGATCGAAAAACTCCACAAGCACCGGATTACGCGACAAAGTGGCCAACGTCAAGGGAGTTATAAATTTTTTAGCCGTATCCGTCATTACGACCTTCACGTTAGCCCCTTCTTTTACGAGCAATCGAATAAGGGAGGCCGACTTATAAGCGGCTATACTCCCCGTTACTCCCAGAATTATATTTTTAGATTCAAGCATTCCAATAGTCCGTTATGAATATATGCCTGAAAGCCGTCGACTTCCAGGCATATATCGGGACAGGCCCGTCAAACTACTCTTCTTCCTCTCCTTCGGCAGGATTCCGGTAATAAATCTCGTCATCCTCGAACTCCTGAGTGGCTATAAGTGCCGGTTTGGGCACTCTTTCATAAAATTTGGAGATCTCTATCTGCTCCCTGTTTTCGAAAATTTCGTCCAAGGAATCGGAAGAAGATGCGAACTCCTGCAATTTCCGGCTCAATTCATCTTTCATTTCCATAGAAATCTGATTGGCCCTTTTAGATATAACCACGACAGCTTCGTAAATATTCCCGGCTTTTCCGGCCAAAGCGGCCGTATCCCGCGTAACCGTATTATTCACCGTCCTGATCTTTTTAAAATCCACCATAATATTTATTCCTTAATTCTCTATAATCTCTTCTTTTGCATTAAAATCGTAATTCCTGAGGAAACTGTCTATCTCCTTATATTTTTTCTTCAATTCTTTAGCATAGGGAGTGTTGGGATATTCCTCCAAAAAGTAATAGTATTCCTCTTTCGCCTCGTTATACCTGTCCAATTTTTTATGCTCCACGCTGTTTACGGCAACCTCGTATTTGGCATTGAACAGCATATACATAATATCTTCCCGGTATTTCGTACCCGGATAATCCCTCAAACAATTCTCCAACCCGATTACCGCCGCCGGATAATATCCCCGGATATAATAATTCCGCGCACTCATATAGGCCTTATACGACAATTTATCCCGCAATCTGTCCATATAATAGTTCACCGTATCCTTTCGGGAGGAATTCGGATATCTGTCCAAAAAGAACTGAAAATCGTTCAATGCCAAATCGGAAACCTCCTGATCCAATAAAAAACGGGGAGATGCCAAATACTCGCAATAGGGAGCCATGTATAAAACCTCTTCTACCAAAGAAGAGCCCGGATAAGAAAGGGCGATGTTTTTAAACAACTCCGCAGCCAAAGCGTAGTCCTTCATATAATAATTGCAAAAAGCCCGGTGATAAGCGATGAGCTGGGCCTTACTCGTGCCCGAATAAATCGTCTTAATATCGTCCAACAAAACGAGGGAACGACGATAATCTCCTGCCCTGAAATACTCTAAGGCTTTAGTATACTTCAAGTCGTAATCATTGGTTTTCAGCAAATTCTGATACTCGCTGCAAGACCACGTCAAACCGACAAGCACCGCTATACAAATCACATATTTTCTCATAACACCGGCGATTTTTACGCATCGTACAAAGATAAGGTATAATTCCCAACAAACAATGATTTTTCGAAAACAAAAAACACCCATTTGTAAAAATTAACATATTTTACACACTCTCCTATATGGAGCCGCCACCGTTCTCAACATTTTCCATTTTCCATTTGAGGTTATTCCATAAATCCCTATCTTTGTTATTCCGAATATAAACTTAAATACAAAATATTGTGGACATTTTCGAAAGAGTAAAAACTCAAAAGGGGAATATCGGGCAATATGCAGACAAAGCCCACGGATATTTTTCATTTCCCAAATTGGAAGGAGAGATTTCCCCGCATATGATTTTCAGAGGTAAAAAGGTTTTGAACTGGAGTTTGAACAACTATCTCGGCCTTGCGAACCATCCGGATGTAAGGAAGACGGATGCCGAATCCGCTGCAAAATGGGGTTTGGCCTATCCCATGGGTGCCCGGATGATGAGCGGTCAAACGACTCGGCACGAGGATTTGGAAAAAGAATTGGCCGCATTCGTAGGCAAACCGGATGCTTTCCTCCTGAATTTCGGATATCAGGGCATGGTTTCCATTATCGATGCCATGACAAGTCGTTTCGACTGCATCGTTTACGATGCCGAATCCCATGCATGCATCATGGACGGTTTACGCCTTTCCAATGCCAAACGCTACGTATACCTGCATAACGATATGGAAAGTTGCCGCAAACAGTTAGAACGGGCCTCCAAATGGGTCGCAAACACCGGAGGAGGAATACTGGTGATTACCGAAGGCGTATTCGGCATGGCCGGAGACCTCGGCCGTTTGGACAAGTTGGTGGCCATGAAAAAAGATTTCGACTTCAGACTTTTGGTAGACGATGCACACGGGTTCGGCACAATGGGTAAAACCGGAGCCGGCACGGGCGAACATTTCGGAGTTCAGGCAGGAATCGACCTTTACTTCGCCACCTTTGCAAAATCCATGGCCGGGATAGGGGCCTTCATCGCATGCGAAAAGGACATCTGCATGTATCTCCGCTACAATATGCGTTCTCAAACCTTTGCCAAATCTCTTCCCATGCCCATGGTCGAAGGAGCCATGAAAAGACTGGAACTTCTGAAAACCCGGCCGGAACTCAAAAACAGGTTATGGGAGATAGCCCACGCATTGCAAAGCGGCCTGAAGGCCGAAGGTTTCAATATAGGGGTAACCGAATCCCCCGTCACCCCCGTCTATCTTTCGGGTTCCGTAAACGAGGGGACCAATGTGGCTTTCGACCTTAGGGAGAACTACAACCTCTTTTGCTCCATCGTCATCTATCCCGTCATCCCCAAGGGACAACTTCTGCTCCGACTGATTCCTACGGCCGTACATACGATGGAAGATGTGGAATACACCATAAGGGCATTCAAAGATGTGGCGGACAAACTCGCTTCCGGAAAATACAAAAGCGAACAAATGATAGATACCACCAAACTTCAATAATGTACGCGAGAACAAAATCGAGGAGGCTTCGGAGGCCTCCTCGATTTTTACCCGCCTAACGGGAATTGCGTCTCCGGCGCCGGATGATTAAAAGGGCGATTCCCACCGTAAGCCCGACGGCAATAAGAATCGGCAACCCGGCCGGAATATCCGTATTCTTCCGAGCAGGGGTTTCCCTCTCCTCCTTCTTCATCACCACGCCCTTCTTTTTCCCATCGGAAACGGATTCCCGGATTTCATCTATATTCCGGTCGTATTCCGCAGCCGTTTCCGGTTCTATTCGGGAAGCTATAAAACGACGCAATTTGGCATTATCGCATACGAAGCCCGAACACGAAGGTTTGTATTTATTCACCAAAGCGGCATGCAGTTCGGCTATTTCCGCAGTCCGGCTTTCTCCCGCCTTCCACATCCCTTTCCGGACGGTCTCCAGCATTACGGCCGTTATTTCTTCAAGAGCCGCAGGATTACGGGTCTCGAAATAATTCCGCAAACCGAGCCCGAACTTATCTTTCACATACACCTCGTATATCTCGTTCCACATCTCCTTGTCGATGATTTTGGGCTTCATTACATTCCAGCCGTAGGTATTCCGTACGAACTCGGCGAAAACTCCGGCCGAACCGGCCTCGCCTTTCATTTTCTCCTTTATATAAACGGGATTGAAAATCGTCGTACGACTTTCCACGCCTATGGATTCCTTCACTTCCTGGATACGTACGTTATTGCGATTCCGGTAGTCGCTCATATAGGCATCGGGGTCTTTCCCCGTCACATTGCGGACGGCTAAATTCAGTCCTCCCATGAATTCGTATACGTGGTCGAGACTCAAGGCTCCCCATGTATTGCTTTGCCGCGGGTGCATCACGACGTCCGTACGCGTAAGAGCCGACTCGAAAGCAAAAGTCCGGAAATCCTCCCAC
This sequence comes from Marinifilaceae bacterium, assembly GCA_041846495.1. Lineage (GTDB taxonomy): Bacteria > Bacteroidota > Bacteroidia > Bacteroidales > Marinifilaceae > JBGZEX01. The sequence goes on along the minus strand of JBGZEX010000067.1, from coordinate 11,552 downwards.
TTCTTTTCGTTCCCGTAATAGGCTCCCATATTATTCAGATAAACGCCGGCAATCTCTTTTTCCGACTCCCACCGGTCTCCGCTCATCACCATCGACTGTATGCCCGTACCGTAACTTCCGTTCAATCCTCCGAACACCCGGAATACGGATACTTCCCGAGCTTCTTTCGGGCTGAGGCCTTTTTCCAGAAGTATGCGTTCCGACTCCGCTACCCCTTCTCTCACATAGTTGTCGTATACGTCATCCCCTGCGCCGGCAGCCATTTCCACCGCCCGGTTGATAAGGAAGAGACGGGAGGCTGCAAGGTCGCGAAGCTGTCCGGAGGTCTGTACGACCACATCGATACGGGGACGTCCGAGTTCCCGGGAAGGGATAAGCCTCAAATCGGTCACCCGTCCGAAAGAATCCCTTATGGGTTCCACTCCCAACATATAGAGTACCTGAGCGATGGTAGCCCCTTCGGTTTCTATGAACTCGCCGCTCCATAACGTATAGCTGACTTTCCGCGGCAGACTGTCGTTATGACGGCGGCGATAGGTGGAGATGGTATTTTCCGCCAAACGAACCCCTTTCTCCCATGCGACTTCGCCGGGAGTAGCTTCGGCATTGATGGCGTAAAGATTGCGTCCGGTAGGCAGGGTATTGGGATTGGCAATGGGATCGCCTCCCGGAGAAGGCTTGGTATACCCTCCTCTCATGGCATTCATCATGGACTGCATCTCTTTTTCGGGAGTATTCTCGAAAAGTTCGATATAATTGCCTACATTCTTTATACTGCGCTCCACCTCCGTAACGGCCAATGCGAAATCGATTTCCGCTTTCGTATATTCCTGCGGTTTTTCACCTCTTCTCATTCCGGACATTGCTCCCATGCCCCGAGGCCGGTTGCGGGCAGCCAGTATCTCCCTCGCCTTCGTCAGCTCCTCGGCCTTGATTCCGGCCGTACGGCAAATCAATTCGTCCGTTCCCATAGAGGGACGCTCCGTCAACCGTCTTACCAATTTTTCCGCCGGTTCCAGATAATTCCGGGTAAAAATGCTCTTATGCTTTACGACGGCCTCATCCGTACGTCCCCGCAATTTATCCAATGCGAAAAGACCGTAAGCCACCGGGTCTACGGCCATAGCCCGTACACTGCTCAATATCCGCTGTCTTTCGTAAGGCTTGCCCAAGGTATAAAGCTGCCCGGTAATCTTTTCCGTAGCCAGTTCCTCAGCGAAATTTTCGATGCGGAGAATGTCCTCCTCCGTATAAGGTTTGCCCGGAACGGAATCCAACTCCAAAGCCCGGTGTATACCCAATTTCAACGCTATTGCTTTTACCCCCAAAGAAGCGATGCGAACGGCCTCCTTGTCATGCGCATGCGTTTCCTCGTCATGGTCGTGTTTTCCGCAGCTACATCCTCCCGCCGTCTTATTATATACCCGGAGTTTATTTTCCAATTCCTTATACTCCCCCCGCAATCCGCTCTCCATAAATGGGGGTGTCAGGTGCGACTGCAAACCGGCATAAGAGCGGCGTTTGGCCGTCATTCCCTCTCCTACGTTTCCTATGGTATAAATATAAAAATGCGGTAAGGCCCCCACCAAACGATCCGGCCAGTCTTTACTGCTCAAAGCCACTTGTTTGCGGGGCGTAAATTCCAAACTTCCGTGGGTACCGAAATGTACGAGAATATCGGCCTTGAATCCGAACTGCACCCACAGATAGGAAGCTATGTAAGAATGGGGCGGAGCGGCATCGGTTCCGTGCACCACTTTAAAAGAATTATCTCCTTTTCCGGCGGCGTTCTGGGGCAAAAGTACGACATTCCCGAATTGCAAACGGGCTATACCGAGTTTCCCGTCGGGGGTAGTCATATGAGTTCCGGGAAACTCCCCGTACATACGTACGACCTCCGCATATTTATCCGGTCTCAAAACCCGGCTCGTCCAGGTTTCGTAATCGGCCTTGGAAATCAATTCCGGATTTCCGTTCTCCATGAACTTTCCGGAAGCCCCTTCCGCATAATCGCCGAATACGGCTCCTCCCTCCTGTATCATCCGTTCCAAATCCCCGGAAGAAGCCGGAAGTCCCGCTACATTATACCCCTCCCGCTGCATGCGTTTGAGAAGATTGTAAAGCGAAGGCCCCACTTCCATTCCCCCGGCCGTAAGAGCATTTTGTCCGGCTCCTTTATAATAGTATACGGCCACCCGTTTATCGGCATTGGGTTTCGTCCTCAATGCGATGTAATTATTCACCGTCCTTACGAAAGTTTCCAACCGCTCCGGAACGGCGAACACATGCTGCAAGCCTTCTTCATCTTCATAATGGGCAAAAAGGGCGAAAGGACGGATAGCTCCGTCTATTTCCGGAGTGACCACGCTTTGCGAAAGAAAACCTCCGTTCATCCCCATTTTGTCTTTTTCCCATTCTTCGACGAGGCGTCCCGTACTCAAAGGACTGAAGAGCAATATGTTGTTTTTTGCTATATAATCGGATACATAGTCGCCCATACGTCCGTGTGCCATATTGATAACCGCAACGGGAGCTATGGTATCCATATGCTTTCCTCCGATGAAATTCCATATCGAACGTACCGGATAAACCCGGTATCCGCTATCTTCCAAAGCGGCTATAAGCCCGGAAGGTTCACCCATAGACCCCGTAACCACGATACGGGGAGCTTCCTCTTTCCACAATCCCTTTTCTTTCAAAAAATCGTGATACCCGGCCACGGTATTGAAACCTCTTTCCTCGTCTTCTCCGGATAAAGCATGGTATATCATATCGTTCCCCCGCTTTACGACCGGAGCCGGTTCCCGTACGGAAATCGCTTTGCGATCGATGTATTTGCGCACATAATTCAGCATATTGCGGTAATTCCGTATGCCGCCGTTTTCAAGATAGCCCCTCAAAGCCTCCGCATGAACGGAATCCACGGAAATAATCTTATTCGCCGGATTGGTCGCAGATGTGGTAAGCACGGGGGTTCTCCGGGATACGGCCTTGCGTATGAGTTCCCGCTCTTCTTCCGTTATCCTCAATCCCATCCCGTTGATAAACACCATATCGTAACGCCCGATACGATCGAGTTCTTCGGTATCCAATATCTTGATTTTAATAAAAGAATTATCGTTGGCTTTGGATATTTGCCCCAAAGAGATGACCTGATAATTGACAAAAGCTATCCGGGTGGAGGAAAACCGACATTTCCATACCCATATCGACAAAATCAAAATCAACACGATAATTCCGCATCCCATCAACAATCGTTTTCTCATATTCTATCATTTACAATTTTAACATATCCGCAATATTGACATTCAAAGTCGCTACGGCGGCAATTCCTTTCCGGGGTATTTGCAACACACTGCTTTCGGAAGATTTATCCTTGTGATTGAATAAATTATCCACTCCCAGCATAAACGACACTCCCCGCGGAAAACGGCAAGCGGCATTGAGGGAACACATCAGTCGTCCTTTAAAAGAAACGGAACTTATCTTTCCCCCGTCCAGGAATCTATGGGTTTTCAAGCGGGAACCCCATTGTCCGTGAAAGGAGAATACAGTTTCCGTCCTGCCGAAACGATGCGCATACATCCCTCTGAAAGTCACGCTATGAGGACGTACATAGGAAATATTCCTGCCTTCCACCTTCTGACAGTCGTCCACATAGGCATAAGAAGATCTCAAAGTAATACCGCTCCCCAATTTCATATTGAGAATAGCCTCCATACCTCTGGTTTTCGAGGTCTCGGCATTCATCGTCCGGTTATATGCCATATCGTTTTCGGTTTTCCAATATACCCATACGATTTGGTCTTTGAACCGGTTATGATAAAAGGAAAGCGAAAAGTTCAAACCTCCTGCCGTGGTTTCGGCCGAAAGGGAATATTGCCTGCTCGTCTCGGGTTTCAAATCGGGATTCCCCACAAGTTGCAAAAAGCCCTGTCCTCCCATGTCGTAATCCATATACAACTCTTTAAGGGATGGGGAACGGAAACCCTGAGAATACCCCGCCCTGAGGGTAAACGCCTTGCAGGGAGCATACATAAGATTCAGTTTAGGCGTAAAATGCCAATGGTATTTCCGGTGATAATCCGCCCTTAAGGCTGCAATAAAATTAAGATTGCGGACCACTTCCCAGTTGTCCTGAAGATAAAAAGCATAGAAGTCTACGCTTTGAGTAGAAGAATCCTTATGCATATAATGTTTCAGTCGTTCCCTGTTGACTTCGGCTCCCGCACTCAGGCAATGGGCATTGAAATTCTCTTCGTAATCCGCCTTGAACGTCCTCGTAATATTGCGGTAGTCCGTAGTGACTACACCGGCCCGGAAATAATCCTTATCTTTCTTATAGCGGTCGTATATATATAAAAAATTCATTTGTCGATTCTCGACGGGGATATATTTGAATTGTGCCGAAACCGAACGATCGGAGAACAAATCCCGGTAAAGTCTTCCGAAACGGAGATCGTTTTTATTGTGGTAATAAGTGCCCTTTATGTCCAATCTCAATTTATCCGAAAAATCATAACCCAATTTCTGAGTGGCATTCCATATATTTCCGCCGTATACGGTAGTCGCATTGACGGTTTGGATTTTTTTTATCTCTTCCCCTTCCGGAGTTTCCAGGGTAATTACAACTTTTTCCGAAGTATCTCCTATGGTATACGTATTTTGTTTCCGCCATGTAAAAGAGGTTAAAGAGGAGAAGTTCTTCCGTTTAATCCCCCCGGATAACGTATATTTCCGTCCGTTTACACCCGCATAACGGACAGCGATATTCCCCGTAAACGGACGCTCGGATTTTTTAGTGATTATATTGATTACCCCTCCCAAAGCATTGGAACCGTAAACGGCGGACTGCGAACCTTTTATGATTTCCACCCGCTCGATATCGTCTATATTGAGCCGAGAAAAATCTATATTGTGATCGGCACCCTCCCCGCTAATCCGTTCCCCGTCCACTAAAAACAACATATATCTGCCGTCGACTCCCTGATAGCGGATGGCCGGTAAAAGACTCATGCTGTTCTGCACGATCTGCAAGCCGGGCAGCTCATACTGTAAAAGCGTCTCTATATCGGGCGGATTATGAACGGAAATATCCTTTTGCGTAATCACGCGCGTCAATATGGGAGTATCCTTCAAAGGTTTTTCGGTACGGGAACCGGTGACGACGACCTCGTCCAAGCAATTCTTTGCCGGTGCCATCTTCACCTCCATACGGCTTTCGTCTCCCATTTTCACTTCGATTTCCCGGGAGCGATAACCGGTATAGGAAAACCGCAAACGGACATCCCTTTTTTCCCGGATACGGATAAGGAATTCGCCTTTGGCATTCGTCGCCACCCCATTTATCGTCCCCACCACCCAAACCGATACTCCCGCCAAAGGTTCTCCCCTCTCGCCCGTCACCCGTCCTTCTATACGGTAGACGGTTTTCGGATATCCGTCATCGGCAAAGACGGCAGCCGAAGCTGCCGCCGATAAATACAAAAACAACAATAATCTCTTCATCTACTATTTTACATAATCATATGAAAATTTCACATGCCCGTTTTTCCCGAAATTATTCCTGTAGTCCGTGAATTTCAATACGGCATGACCGCCTTCCTTAAATTTTACGACAAATACAACATCCTTGAGCTCGTATTGGGGAGGCATCCCTCCAAGTTTTTTCAACCAACCGCATAAAACCTCGTTTACCTTGGCATTGGCGGCATATCCCATTTTGCCCTGCATCATCCCCTTCTTGTCTACGACCAATTTATCCTTTATCTCCACATCTCCCTTGAAACCGGAACCGGGTATTTTTTTCACATCTCCGAGAGTCTTGGCGTCCTTAACGACGACAGCCTCTCCTCCGTTGGTCTTTATATCGTAATAATGGAATGCCAAATGCCATTTCTTTAATTTCAAATCGGATTCTTTCCCCTCGGCAGGCTTTGTAGACAGGAACGTCTTGGTGCCTTTCTTCATATCCACCTTATAATAATTCCATGCGCTGAAATCCCTGGCCATACAAGTATCCCCGGTCTCGAGATTTACGTAGGTCCACATGGATTCGTTGGAAGTATTCAACTCCATTGATTTTCCATCTTTCTTCTTGGGTTCGTTTTCGTCTTTGTCTTTGGAACAGGAAAAACCCGTCAGTACAAATGCGGCAAATAAAATCGCCATTCCGCAAATCGATTTCATTGATTTCATTTTTTAATTTTTAGTGATATATTAAAGTTTTATAAGATATTCGCTTGAAGTTTCCGCAATCCGCCCCGACATACGGGCAAGAAGCCTTATCCGGAAGAAAATATCCGGCACAAACGGAAAATAAACCGAAAAAAAATTCTTGCCCCGAAAAGACGGCAGCAGGGAAAATAAGGAAATAAAAATACGTTATAAACGACGTCTCAAGAAATAAATACTTCATACGCAAATACTTAATCCGTAAAATATTTGCCCTTATCCGTATTTATCGTTTGTTTATCCGGAGCAAAGATAGAAAAATATTCCGTACAAAAAACCGTTTATCTAAAATCATTATAAAAAGAGTTGTAAAGGATATATTCCGGCGGTTTAAAAGCCCCCGAAAGTCAAGCGGAAACTACCGAAGGATATCGCAAACCGGGATACCGGCAAGGGGACGGTCTTTTACAAATAATTTCCTGAAAATACGGAAAGACGTACGAAGCCTCAGGTCAGACAGGCCAGAGCGGCTTCCCTATCCTTATGCAGGCGGGCTATCAATTCTTCGCGGTTTTCGAAACGGTGTTCTCCCCGAATGCGGGCTATCACTCTCAATTTAAGGGAAGCTCCGTATATATTGCCGTTGAAATCGAATATATGCACCTCCGTACGCAATTCGGAGGTCCGACTCACCGTAGGCCGGGTGCCTATATTCATCATTCCCTTATAAATCTTTCCGGACAATTCGACGAATACGGCATATACTCCGACGGCCGGCAGTAATTTTTTATCCGAAGCGATCCGGATATTCGCAGTGGGGAATCCCATTCCCCTTCCGATACGGTCGCCCGGCACGACCACTCCGCCGAGCATATAACTGTAGCCGAGATAGCGATTGGCCTCTTCAATATTCCCGAGACTTATTGCCGTGCGAATCTTGGTAGAACTGATATTCACTTTACCGCAGGAAAACACCTCCTCCCGTCTCAACTCGAAACCGAACTTCCGGGCAAGTTCGAGGGTATTTTCATAACTCCCCTCCCGGTTTTTCCCGAAATGATTGTCATAACCCATCACCAAACCCGCAATTTTCAAACGCTCCGTCAAAATATTCTCCACAAATCGGGAATACGACATGGCAGCCATATCCGCATCAAAAGGCAGGATAATCATATGTTCCAATCCGCAGGAATCCAGAAGAGCGATTTTTTCATCCGGATCGGTAAGTATGCCGGGACCTTTCTCTCCGGGATATATCACCTCCCGGGGATGAGGGGAAAAACTGATAACAGCGGATTCTCCGGATATTTCCCGGGAAAAATCCTTAAGCATACCGATTACTTTGCGGTGGCCGAGATGCACGCCGTCGAAACTTCCCATCGTAACTACGGGACGGTCGATTGAAATATCTTTTATTCCGTAATGAACCAGCATTATGCCGATGTTTGCGCAAATTTAATCGAATATTCTTTTATAACAAGGGGTTTGTTTAAAAAGATGCAGCCCCTCAAAGGGGCTACCTCCTTATCGGCATTATTCGTACATCGCCAGTCGCAACGGAAACCGCCTCGCATCTCGAGTATTCCTCGGGGAAGCTGCCCTCTTACTTTGAAACAGTGGCAAAACCGGGGGATACGAAGATTTTCGGACTTTCGAAAATACCCGAAAGGCATTATCCGCATTTCGAATTTCCGCAAGCCTTGCAAATAAGACATCCTTCCTGATAAATCACCGTATTGCTTCCGCATTGCGAACATATGACCCCGGAGGCTTCCGTCCCGTCGGGGATATACTTCTTAAGAGCCCGCTCCACTCCGTTTTTCCAGGTGTTGATATTTTCGTTGTCGAATTCCAAACTTTCGATCAATTCGATTACATGATTCAGCGGCATTTCATGGCGAAGTACTCCCGATATGAATTTCGCATAATTCCAGAATTCCTTATTGAATTTATAGGACAATCCTTCCACCGTAGTCTTAAATCCGCGTTTATTCGAAAACTGAAAATCATAACGGGAAGTTCCGTCCTTTTCCTGACATTTGATAATCTTGCCGTCGACAACGGCCTTAGGCAGCATAATCCCTTCTTCATCGTCGGCAATACCGGTAAATATCTCGTAGGGACGTCCCTTATAAAGCCCGATAAAAGCTATCCACTTCTCTTTATTATTCTGGAATCGCACGACATCGGCATCCAATTCCTGCGGACGCTTCGTCGGCATATGCTCCACCTCTTCCTTATGAGAAATCAATACTCCGGAACGGGAACCGTCGCGATAAACCGTACATCCTTTACACCCGCATTTCCACGCCTCCACATAAAGTTGCCCCACCAATTCTTCCGTTACATCCGAAGGAAGATTGACGGTAACGCTTATGGAATGGTCTACCCATTTCTGAATCTCTCCCTGCATCCTTACTTTCGCCACCCAGTCGATATCGTTGGAGGTCGCTTTATGGTAAGGCGATTCGGCCACCAAGGCATCGAGTTCCGCCCTCGTATAATGCTTGGAAACATCGTATCCCTTAGTCTCCATCCAAGTCAGGAATTTATGATGGAAAACCACGAACTCTTCAAAAGAATCTCCGTTTTCATCCACAAAATCGATACGCACGTCCTTATCTCCGGGATTCACTTTGCGACGACGCATATAAACCGGCATAAAAACCGGCTCTATACCGGAAGTCGTCTGGGTCATAAGGCTGGTAGTACCCGTAGGAGCTATGGTCAAACAGGCTATATTGCGACGTCCGTATTTCAACATATCCGCATATAATCCGGGGTCGGCTTCCTTTATCCTCGATATAAAAGGATTATTTTCCTCTCTCTTCGCATCGAATATCCGGAATTTTCCTCTTTCTTTTGCCAATTGAACGGAGGCACGATACACTTCCAAGGTCAGGGTTTTCTGCACTTTTACGGCAAAAGCCGTCGCTTTGTCCGAACCGTAACGAAAACCCAAGGCCGCCAACATATCTCCTTCGGCCGTAATACCGATTCCGGTACGACGTCCTTCCTCCGCCTTTTCCCTTATACGCCTCCACAAATTCAATTCCACTCCCTTCAACTCTTCATCTTCGGGATCGGATTCGATTTTCCGGAGGATGGTATCTATTTTCTCCAACTCCAAATCTATTACATCGTCCATTATCTTTTGAGCATAGGCAACATGCTTCCGGAATAAAGCGAAATCGAATTCCGCTCCGGAAGTAAACGGAGCATTTACATAAGAGTATAAATTCAAGGCCAACAACCTGCAGGAATCGTAAGGACATAAGGGAATCTCCCCGCAAGGATTGGTAGAAACCGTCTTATATCCCATATCCGCATAACAATCCGGCACGCTCTCCCTTATAATCGTATCCCAGAACAATATCCCCGGCTCAGCGGATTTCCATGCATTGTGAACAATCTTTTCCCATAACCGACGCGCATCGATCTCCTTCGTATACACAGGAGCATCCGAATACACCGGATATTTTTGCATATAGGAATCTCCGGAAATTACGGCACGCATAAACTCGTCGTCTATTTTCACCGACACATTGGCCCCCGTAACCTTACCCTCCGTCATTTTGGCATCGATAAAACTCTCCGCATCCGGATGGTTTATCGATACGCTCAACATCAAAGCCCCACGGCGACCGTCTTGAGCCACTTCCCTGGTCGAATTCGAAAACCGTTCCATAAAAGGAACTATACCCGTGGAAGTAAGAGCCGAATTTTTCACGGGAGAGCCCTTGGGACGTATATGCGAAAGATCGTGACCTACACCTCCTCTTCGTTTCATCAACTGCACCTGTTCCTGATCTATTTTCATGATTCCTCCGTAAGAATCCGAAGCACCTCGATTACCGATAACGAAACAGTTCGAAAGAGAAGCGATCTGATAATCGTTCCCTATTCCTGTCATGGGACCGCCCTGAGGAACGATATAACGGAAATCTTTCAGCAACTCGAATATGAAATCGGCATTCAAGGGAGCCGGATAATTTTTCTCTATACGAGCTATCTCGTTAGCCAACCGCCAATGCATTTCATCGGGATTCTTTTCAAAAACATTGCCGTACGAATCTTTGAGCGCATATTTATTCACCCATACACGCGCCGCCAATTCATCGCCTTTAAAATACTCCAAGGAATATTTATAGGCTTCCTCGGAAGTATACGTCTTTCTTTCCAATTTTTTTTCCATATATTCATGTGATAATTACCTGCAACAACAAATATATAAAAAAACTTATAAGAAAACTTTTCCCCCTGATTTTAATTTGAAGTTTTCCTTATATAGAAAGACAACATACTGCAAATCAGTCAATTAAGCACCGAGGCTTAAAAAAACAATTTTAAAAAAAATCCATTTCGAATATAAAAACAGACACCCGAAAGATAAAATCGGGCAGGATTCAGCAATTCAAAAGGAATATATCGTCGGGAATATGCACGAATAAAATCCGGTCTTCCGGCAGAATCTCTCTCACGTAAACTTCCGAAAAAGGCAAAAGCACCCTATGTGTTCCGAACGCAACAAGAAGGAGGATATTTCCGGAATAATCTTCAACGGCTTCCAAAAGGCCGGAGATATTCCGTTCTTCATCCCTTACCTCGAATCCGACGACATCGTATATATCGACATTTTCATTTCCCCCGGTTTTCTTTACATATATATCGCATCCCGTAATTTCGGCAGCCTCTTCCCGGCTGTCTATATAATCGAATTTAACCGTATAATGCAAACCGCCTCTTCCGCTGAGTCCATCGGCGGCAATAAAAAAAGGAACCGGTTTCCCCTCGATGAGAAGGAAAACCGGACTTTTAAAAATATCTTCAAAATCGGGGTCCGACAACTCACATAGAACCTCTCCGTTCAATCCGGAAGCCTTAAGTATCGACCCGATTTTTAAGCAATCTACAAGCATTGCATTCGGATTCAACCTTCGACGGCAGCTTCGGCCGTCCCCTCAACGGGAGTCTCTCCGGCAGTATCGGCAGCCTCTTCCTTAGCCTCCGCCTCGGCAGCCGCTCTGGCAGCAGCTTCGGCCTCGGCCCGTTTTTTGGCCAAAACCTCTTCCCTTTCCGCTCTGATCTTACCCTCTGCCTCGAGTCTGTTCTTCACGACAGCATCGGCTTCGTTTTTCAAAGTGGAAATTTTACTCTGAATTTTAGCATTTTTCTGTTGCATCCATGCATCGAATTTAGCTTCGGCGGGAGCTTCGTCAAAAGCTCCTTTCCTTACGCCGGTCATAAGGTGTTTCTTCAGAAGAACTCCTTTGTACGACAATATATTACGTACCGTAGGCGTAGGTTGGGCGCCGACATTCAACCAATGCAATGCCCTTTCGAAATTCAATTCTATAGTAGCCGGATTCGTATTCGGG
>JBGZEX010000066.1:0-6538 GCA_041846495.1 Marinifilaceae bacterium | reverse complement strand
ACAGGTTAAAAATACCCTGCTTAGAGTAGCTCTCGACGGATTGGATACTAATTATACGGAGCTCTAATTGGTTTTTGATGGATGCAAAACTAATTCTTTTGTTTGAATGATTTGAAGACATCTATAATTTTTTTGGAACCTAAACAACAATACAACAAAACGGTTTAGAGTCGCTACGGACTCTAAACCTATTATACCCAACAGGGCTATGACTATTTAAGTTCAATCTCTGCACCGGCTTCTTCCAACTGTGTCTTCAGTTGGTTTGCTTCTTCTTTGGAAACTTTTTCCTTCAATGTTGCAGGAGCTTTATCTACGATTTCCTTAGATTCTTTCAATCCCAAACCCGTTAACTCCTTAACCAACTTTACAACAGCGAGTTTAGATGCTCCGGCGGATTTGATAATCACATCGAATTCGGTTTGTTCCGCAGCTTCCGTTGCTGCTCCAGCTGCTGCAGGTGCTGCAACTACGGCTGCTGCCGCTGCGGGTTCGATACCATACTCTTCTTTCAAAATATCAGCTAACTCTTTTACGTCCTTTACAGTCAGGTTTACCAACTCTTCTGCAAGTTTCTTTAAATCTGCCATATCAATATAAATATTAAAATTATTCTACTAAAATATTGAACTCTTTATTCCTTATCCGAAAGTGTTTTAACGACACCGGCAATGGTATTCTTACCCGACTCCAATGCAGATACGAGTTTTTGCATAGGAGATTGAAGCAAAAGTACGATATCGCCCAGTAATTCTTCTTTGGACTTGATACTTACGAGTTCTTCAAGGTGATTTTCACCCACATAAAAACATTCTTCGACATATGCCGCTTTCAACACGGGCTTGTCGTTCTTTTTCCGAAATTCCTTTATCAAACGAGCAGGAACATTTCCCGTTTCGGAAAGCATAAGCGCACTCGATCCCTTTAAAGAACCGTAGAGCTCCGTATAATTAGTATCCAATCCGTCGAGAGCTACTCTAAGCAGGGTATTTTTAACCTGTACAAGTTTAATTCCCGCTTCGAAACATGCTTTACGCAATGCTTGCGTATCGACGGCATCCATTTCCGAAATATCGGAAATATAAAAATGCTTGTACGATTTCAGCTGCTCCGTAAGATTGTTTATAATTACTTTTTTATCTTCCTTCTTCATGTTATAGATCTATGAAAGTTAGTAAATCAATCGAGCAACGATTTTATATCCAATTTTATTCCGGGACTCATCGTACTCGAGATATAGACAGACTTCATATAGGTTCCTTTAGCCGCTGCGGGTTTAAGTTTGTTTATCACATCGATAAACTCCTTCACATTCTCCGTTATCTTATCTTCAGAGAAGCTAATCTTACCGATAGAAGCATGTATGATACCGAACTTGTCAACTTTAAAATCTATCTTTCCCTGTTTGACCTCGGAAACAGCTTTTGCTATGTCCATGGTAACCGTTCCGCTCTTCGGATTAGGCATCAATCCTCTTGGACCTAAAATACGTCCCAGCGCTCCGATTTTCCCCATCACGGACGGCATGGTGATTATCACATCGATATCCGTCCAACCGGACTTTATCTTATCGATATAATCATCCAAACCGACATGATCGGCTCCGGCAGCTTTAGCTTCTTCCTCCTTATCGGGAGTGCAAAGAACCAAAACCCGTACTTCTTTACCGGTACCGTGAGGCAAGGAACAGACTCCGCGAACCATTTGATTCGCTTTACGAGGGTCTACGCCAAGACGAACATCCATGTCAACTGACGCATCAAACTTGCTAAAAGTAATTTCCTTAACAAGCTTAGCCGCTTCGCTAATGGTATAAGATTTCCCATTTTCGATTTTTTCTAAAGCCAACCTCTTATTTTTTGTCAGTTTACTCATTACATTTGAAGTATTACAAATTCATTAAAAAGGTCTCTCACCCTCAACGGTGATTCCCATACTTCTGGCAGTACCAGCTACCATAGTCATTGCACTTTCAATCTTAAAAGCATTCAAATCTTTCATCTTTCCTTCGGCAATCTCACGCACCTTATCCCAACTGACCGAACCGACTTTTTTGCGGTTGGGTTCCGCCGAACCGGATTTGATTTTACATGCTTCCAAAAGTTGAACGGCAACCGGCGGTGTTTTCGTTACGAAATCGAAAGATTTATCTCCGTATACCTGTATGATAACGGGAATAACTTTACCTGCCTGATCCTGTGTCCTTGCATTGAATTGCTTACAGAAGTCCATGATATTAACCCCCTTAGCACCCAACGCAGGTCCTACCGGAGGAGAAGGATTCGCAGCGGCACCTTTAATTTGCAGCTTAATTATTGCTTCAACTTGTTTTGCCATTTTTCTCTAAATTTTAACTATTCTTTTTCTACCTGCATGAAACTCAATTCGAGAAGGGATTTGCGACCGAAAATCTTAACGATGACTTTCAAACGTTTTTTGTCCGCATTCACCTCCTCTATCACACCGGTAAAACCGTTAAACGGCCCATCGGCTATTTTTACCGACTCCCCTACGAAATAAGGGATACTCATTTCTTCGGGTTGTTCCGCAAGTTCGTCGACCTTCCCCAATATCCGGTTTACTTCGGATTGGCGAATAGGTACGGGCTCTCCGCCTTTAGTCTCCCCCAGGAAGCCAATTACATTCGTGATGTCACGAAGCATATGAGGTATTTCTCCGACCAAAGCCGCTTCTATCAGAATATATCCGGGATAGAGATTGCGCTCTTTGCTTATCTTTTTCCCGTTTCTAATCTGATACACCTTTTCCATAGGCAACAGAACTTGAGAAACATAATCCTGAAGTCCCAAACTGGCAATCTCATTCTCAATGTACTCTTTAACCTTCTTCTCTTTTCCTCCAACCACATTAAGCACATACCATCTTTTCTTAATTTCTGCCATGCTCGTTTTTCAAGATTAATTAAAACATATTATATATGAAGTCCATAACATGTCTAAACACAAAATCGATCAGAAAAATAGCCAGCGCAATAATAACGGAAGCGATCATTACCACAGCCGAGCTATTTACAAGTTCCGACCACGTAGGCCAAGACACTTTATGAACTAATTCGGTATACACATCTGAAAAATAAGTCTTTATTTTCATTTGAATAAATTTATATCGTAAAAAGAGCAGCCTCTTTTGCACGGGTGGAGAGACTCGAACTCCCGGCCCTCGGTTTTGGAGACCGATGCTCTACCGACTGAGCTACACCCGTATATGAAGCCGGCATGCCGGCTTCATATCAATATCATTCGATGATTTCGGTAATCTGACCGGCACCGACCGTACGTCCTCCTTCGCGGATAGCGAAACGCAATCCCAAAGAGCAGGCAACCGGAGTGATCAAATTAACCGTAATGGTCACATTATCGCCGGGCATTACCATTTCAACTCCTTCGGGCAGGGTAATTTCTCCCGTAACGTCGAGCGTTCTAAGATAGAACTGAGGTCTGTATTTGTTATGGAAAGGCGTATGACGACCTCCTTCTTCTTTCTTCAAAATATAAACCTCGGCTTTAAAATTCGTATGAGGTTTAACGGAACCCGGTTTTGCCAACACCATTCCGCGTTTGATTTCGTTTTTGTCGATACCGCGAAGCAACAATCCTACGTTATCGCCGGCTTGCCCTTCATCCAATATCTTACGGAACATTTCAACTCCCGTACATACGGTTTTTTTACCGGCTGCTCCCAGTCCGATGATTTCCATTTCATCTCCGGTATGGATAACTCCGGTTTCGACACGACCCGTTGCCACGGTTCCACGTCCGGTAATAGAGAATATATCCTCAACAGGCATCAAAAACGGTTTATCTACGTCGCGCGGAGGAAGGGGAATCCAAGCATCTACGGCATCCATCAACTCCATGATTTTTTCTTCCCATTTAGCCTCTCCGTTCAAAGCACCGAGAGCGGAACCCAATATAATAGGAGAGTTATCGCCGTCGAATCCGTAGAACGCCAACAATTCACGAACTTCCATCTCTACCAACTCCAACATTTCGGGATCGTCGACCATATCCACTTTATTCAAGAACACAACCATTCTCGGCACATTCACCTGACGAGCCAAAAGAATATGTTCGCGAGTTTGAGGCATCGGACCGTCGGTAGCCGCACACACCAAAATAGCACCGTCCATCTGAGCGGCACCGGTAACCATATTCTTCACATAGTCTGCGTGCCCCGGACAATCGACATGGGCATAGTGGCGGTTTGCAGTCTGGTATTCTACGTGAGACGTATTAATCGTAATACCTCTCTCCTTTTCTTCGGGAGCATTATCGATTTGATCAAACGATTTCATCTCCGAAAGTCCCCGCTCTGCCAATACTTTGGTAATAGCAGCAGTCAAGGTTGTTTTACCGTGGTCAACGTGGCCTATGGTTCCGATGTTTACGTGCGGTTTCGACCTATCAAATTTCTCTTTAGCCATAACTCTAAAATAATTTATTATTAAACAATTGTTATCTATTCAACACCAATATATTAGCTGAAAATATCCGATGAAAATTCACAGCCATTCAACAAATGAGGTTGCAAATATAATCATAAATTTATATATCACAAAGATATAAAGGCGTTTTTTATCAAATTCCTCTGTCTTTTTCCTTCACCTTAATCAGTTGACGCTTCAACACATCGTACAAATAATCGATGCTTTCTTCAAAAGTTTTGGCATTTTTCTTAGCAAAAGCATTCTGTCCTCTTAAATTCACCTCTATTTCCGACACTTTATTCTCCAAATTATCATCCTTTTCCAATTTCAATGTAACATTTACATTCAATATCCCTTCATGATAACGTTCCAATTTGGATATCTTTTTAACAATAAAATCGTTGAGTGTCGTACTCGCAGAAAACCCTACAGCATTAACCTTTATTTCCATAACTGTATTTTTTATATGTTCGACTTAAGCCCTGGGATGAGCCTGATTAAAAACCTTTTTTAAATTCTCGAATGAATTATGCGTATAAATCTGCGTTGCGGCAATGGAAGAATGTCCCAACAACTTCCTTATAGCTTCTATACAAGCTCCGCTATTCAACATGGCCGTCGCAAAAGAATGACGTATGACATGAGGTCCTTTCTTCGCAGAAGTCGTAATCATCGAAAGATATTTCACCGACAACCGGTAAATAAATTTATCGTAAACGGGACGTCCCTTATCCGTAACGAAAAATGCATCGTTTCCGCCAGATACGACAAGAGAACGCAAACGGAGATAATCCGCCATCTCTTCTCCAAGTTCAGGCAAAATCGGCAGCAATCGTCCCTTACCTCCCTTTCCCCTGACAACTTTAAGCGAACCGCTTTCCAAATCTACGTCCGCAACCCTCAATGCAACGAGCTCCGAACGCCGCATTCCCGTACAATACGCCGTCAATAACAAAACCCTGTCTCTCAATTCCGGAAACTCCGCCCCTTGCTTTTTCAGTACCGCCTCGAACAAATCGGAAAACCCTTCATCGTCAACAAATGAAGGCAAATTCCGTTCCGTTTTCGGCAAAACCAAAAATTCAGCGGGATTGGATTCTACAACTCCGCTTTTAACTAAAAAATCACAATAACCCTTGATTGAACTTATCCTACGTCGAACTGAAGTCGACTCGGCTCCCTCGGCCATCATGGCCGCTACCCAGATACGCAAATTTTTCAAAACAACGGGATCCGGATTCAGCTTGCGTTCCTCACAAAATTTGTAATAATTACGGATATCCTGACGATAAGCAGCAAGCGTATGAGTCGCGTAACGTTTAATATCCTTCAAATAAACAAGATAACCGTCCAAATCCATCGCCTTTCCATTTACTTATGCAAAGTAAAAATTTATAGTGAGATTTCCAAATCCCACTATAAATTTTCAAGGCTCAATTTTCTTTATCCAAAAGACTTTGACGATAAATCGCCTTTAATTTCGCAGCTCTATTCTTTACAGAAGGCTTTGTAAATGCCTGACGATCACGCAATTCTTTAACAACGCCGGTACGTTCGAATTTACGCTTGAATTTCTTGAGAGCTCTTTCTATATTTTCACCCTCTCTTAAAGGTACAATTATCATATTATGAATTTTATTTTATAATCAAACAATAATTCCGCATACAAATTGCAGAAAAAATATCACACAAATGCCTATCTATATATAAAAAGTCAATCTTACCGATTTAAATCACCCCCTTTCAAAGGATTAGATTATTTTTTCGAATCTTTTTTTCCGAGCGCGAAATTAGATAATTATTTCCATTCCAAAAAATATTTTACGGATTTATTAAATCCGGATAGAAAAAATCGAATACGTTATTTATCATTATCACATAAGTTCGAGCACGTTTATTGGCAGGATTAATCTTAAGGACAGCATTGAACTTATTCAATGCCTGTCGCATATCTCCTACCGCATGATACAATTCTCCCAACCGCAACAACAAATCCTCATTTTCTCCTTCTTTTTCCAACCTGATTTCCAATTCGCGTATTTCCCTAATCCGCTTATCCGCATTATTCTCTTGTTTTTTATCATCTGTTTT
>JBGZEX010000065.1:0-4945 GCA_041846495.1 Marinifilaceae bacterium | reverse complement strand
GCCTGATAGGTGTCCCATACGGTTTCGATAACCTCTTCCACTGCTTGGTGAAATTCGGTTTCGCCTGCAGTCCGGGCTTTTAAAGCCTCCATGAATTCTTTAATTTCTGCTTTCATAGTCAGTTTATTTATAAATGAACTTTATCATTCTGAAAAGTCAGTCAAAGGTACGACCTTATTTATTAATCTAAAACTTTTTCGAAGAATTTTTTAGTTGTTATTCCAATCCCGATTCGAAGATAATATTCGGGCATGGACGGATAAGGTCTTATTTCGCCGTAAAGAAATTTCCCGGAAGGGAAACGACTTTGCCGTTTATTTCGAGATTCGAGAGAAATGCATTGAGCATATTTACGGGAATTCGAGTAATTCGGGCGATGTCGTCTGCGTTTAAAGGGCCTTTTTCTTTAAGCGTGTTCATGATGGTCGCTTCTTCCGGTTCATAGAAATTCAAAACCGATTGGAGTTTCGGTTTGTCGTAGCTTATTCCCATGATTTTGGCAATATCTTCGGCATTCCCGACGAGGGATGCGATATTCTCTTTTATCAAGAGATTGCAGCCTGCAGCCGTATGATCTTCCGGTCGACCGGGTATCGCCATGACTTCTTTGTTATAAGAGAAGGCGATTCTTGCCGTAGCCATAGCTCCTCCCTTAACGGCGGATTCGCCGATTAGGACGGCGTCGGCCAATGCTGCGATTATTCGGTTCCTCGCTAAAAAATTAATGGGAAATATCTTCATCCGGCACGGATATTCGCTTATGAGTCCTCCTCCTTTTCGGATTATTGCCTCTGCGTAAGTGCGGTGTGCTGCAGGGTAGACGGAGTCGAGTCCGTGTCCCAATACGGCATGGGTAGTGAGTCCGTTTTTCAAACTTGCTCGATGAGCTGTGATGTCTATGCCGAAAGCCAAGCCGCTTATGGTGATTAGGGCGGGAACGTTCGCAGCCAATTCTTCCAATACCGTTTCGATTCTGCGTTTGCCTATGGATGATGCGCGACGTGTTCCCACCACGGCTAAACGGGGAGAGTCGTTTGCGGGTAATTCTCCTTTGTAATAAAGACAGAGGGGCATATCCGGAAAGCGAAGCAGATAAGGGGGGTAATCGGGGTCTTCATGGCAGGTTAAACGGATATTCTGTTCGGTCATAATTTTAAATTCTTTCTCTGCCGAAAAGAGAGCTTTTGTCCTGTCCGGAAATTTCCCTTTGTAGCCGTATTCGGTAAGGAGCTGTTCGAGATGCCGGGAATTTTCCTTAAAGAAAGCATGAATACCTCCGCATCTCTCAATCATATCCGTATATTGCCCGGAATTGAGCTTGGGTATGAAACTAAGGGCTATTTTTTCTAAAGTCGGACATTGCATGGCGAAATGGAAAGTATACAAATATAGGAAATTAAATTTCGAATGACGTCTTATCGCATATTTAATTTTCTTATTTTTGTGGAGATTAGGGATTTTTATGGGAAACGAGGAATTGTTTTTTGTGAGGGAATCCTTGGATTCCCGTGTGAATGCCGTATTGGAAACTATGTCTTACGATAAGGTTTTCATGTTATGCGATGTCGAAATTTTGAATGAATTTCTCGAACCCATGAGCTGGTTGGCCGGATATCGTTCCTCTCCCCATGCTCTTATCCTTATGGAGGAGGTTTCCGAATCCCTGAAAAATATTGAAACCGTAATCGGGATATGGGAGCATTTGTCCCGCTACGGGGCGAGCAGGAAGTCCGTATTGATTAATATCGGCGGCGGAGTGTTGACGGATATGGGAGGTTTTGCGGCATCCTGTTTTAAACGCGGCATCCCGTTTATAAATATTCCGACTACTCTTTTGGCGCAGGTGGATGCATCCTGCGGGGGAAAGACGGGGATAAATTTTTCCGGTTATAAGAATGAGATAGGGTGTTTCGCTTCTCCGCGGGCTGTCATTATAGATAATGTCTTTCTCGGAACGCTCGGCGAAGAGGAGAGGAAAAGCGGTTTTGCCGAAATGTTGAAGCACGGTTTGATTGCGGGTTCCGATGAATTGCGGTTTTTGTTGGATAGAGGGTGGACGGAATGCGATTCTCCTTATTTTCTCGAAGCTATAAGAGCATCCGTGGAGATAAAGAGAAAAATCGTGAAAGCGGACCCTTTCGAATCGGGAGTGCGTAAAGTGTTGAATTTCGGTCATACGGCAGGACATGCTTTGGAGGCCGTATCCATGGATGCGGGCGCTCCTTTATCCCATGGGGCTGCGGTAGCTTGGGGGATGGTCGTGGAATTGGAACTTTCCGTACGTAAAGAAGGTTTCCCTTACCGTATTTTTGATGAGATAAGGCGATTTGTCGAGGATAATTATCCGTATCCCGTTTTTCCCTCTTTCGATTTTTTGTGGGAAAAGATGGTTCATGATAAAAAAAATACGGGAGGACGTGTTAATTTTACTTTATTTTCCCGACCGGGAGTCTATGTTTTGGATCGTATTCTGGAAAAAGAAGAAGTGGAGGAGGCGTTTTTTTCCGTATTGAAGTCCGGTGTCGACCTCGGACAGGGCGAGGAATCTGCCGTAGTTTTGCCTTGCAGCAAGAGTATCGCCAATCGAATGATTGTCATAAGGGCATTGGCAGGAGGAAAGGAATCGTATGCGGGAGACGATTTTCCGGAAGATGTAGAACGTATGAGAACTTTGGTATCGATGGGCGGGAATAGAGTGTATGCGGGGGATGCCGGAAGCGTAATGCGTTTCGGACTGGCTTATCTCGCACAGAAGTCGGGGATATGGGAGATTTTCGGTTCGGAACGTATGCATTGTAGACCCATAGCTCCTTTGGTGGATGTTTTAAGGCGTTTGGGTGTAAGGATAGAATATTTGGGAGAAGAGGGATACCCTCCCCTTAGGATAGAAGGACGGAGAATAGAGGGAGGAAAAGTTACCGTGGATGCTTCCGTAAGCAGTCAGTTTATTTCCGCTCTATTGTTGATATCGCCTTATTTCCCCCGAGGCTTGGATTTGTCGCTTGAAGGAAATATAGTATCTCCTTATTATATAGATATGACTCTCGGACTTATGAGGAAGTACGGGGCCGATGTTTCACGCAAAGGGATGAAAATCGGTGTTCGCTATTCTCCTTACGGGGAGGTGGAAGGATATGGGGAAAAAGATTGGACATCCGCTTCTTATTTTTATCAGATTCTCGCTTTATCCGATAAAAGAGAGATTTTTGTCGAGGGCTTGTCTTCCGACAGTTTTCAAGGAGATCGTTTACAGACGGAGCTATGGGAAGAATTGGGAATAAGGACGGATTTCGTGGGGGATGGAGTCCGGCTTGTGAAAACGGGTAAAAAATCCCGGCATTTTAAGCACGATTTAGTCGGGATGCCCGATTTGATTCCGTCTTTTGTCGTATCCTGTTGCGGATTGAATATTCCTTTCGATGTGGGAGGAACTTCTACGCTTGCCGATAAAGAGTCGGATCGTATCGAAGTTTTGAAAAAGAATCTCGGAAATTTGGGATTTGTTTTGTTTGGGGACAGGGAGCGGATTTTATGGGAGGGAGAACGGTTTCCCGTATCCGGTTCCGTTGTCGCAGACAGTTGCGGGGACCATCGTATTGCCATGGCCTTTGCCCCGTTAAGACTTGTTTTTCCGAATCTTAGGATTTCGAATCCGGAGGTGGTAAAAAAATCTTTTCCCGGTTTTTGGGAAATGTTTTACAGACAAACTGGCTTGAATTCCGGTTAAATGTATTCGAAATAAATTAGAGGTTTCGATATGAAAAGAAAGGATAAATACTACCTTTGCAGGTAAATTTGATGAATGATAAGGATGCCATGGAAGATCTATTGGAAGAAATCGATTCGTATAAATTTTCAAACTTGGATGACGTTATAGAATTCGAGTTGAACGGAGTTATCGAAAAAGAAAGCAATAAGGCGTATACCCTTGACAATATGATGTTGTGTGTGTCTTGTTTGGATTACACTACCCTGAAAGTCAGCGATACGGAAGACTCCGTAAGAAATTTTGCGACGGATTTATGTAAAAAGATAGAGCGTTACCGACTTCCGGAAGTGGCATCCCTCTGCGTATATCCCAATTTTATTCCGGTGGTAAAAAAAGAGTTGGCAGGAACGGGAATCCATACGGATACGGTTGCTGCGGCATTTCCTTCCGGGCAGTCTACGATGCATGTGAAAACGGAGGAATGTAGAGACGTCGTTCAGGCGGGAGTTGATGAAATAGATGTGGTGATTCGAGTGGGAGCTATCGTATCGGGAGCTTATCGGGAAGCGTATGAAGAGTTGAAAGCGATTAGGGAAATATGCGGGGGAAAATGCTTGAAGGTAATTCTTGAGACGGGAGAGCTTAAAACTTCGGAATCCCTCTTCAAAGCGGCTTTGACGGCTATGTATGCCGGAGCCGATTTTATAAAAACTTCGACCGGCAAAACCCCTGTGGGAGCTACGCCCGAAGCGGTGTATATAATGGCCGAGGCTATAAAACAATATTATGAGCGAACGGGGCGTAAGGTCGGTCTTAAGGTATCGGGCGGAATTTCGAAGGTTACGAATGCGGTCAGGTATTTATCCGTATTGAAACATGTTTTGGGGGATGCGTGGGCGACACCCGGCTTGTTCCGGATAGGCTCTTCTCTTTTATTGGATAATCTTATAAAAGAGATATCGGCTTTGAGGGATACCGACTCTCAGTAATACTTTCTATGGGAATAGATTTTTATTTTTTCGATACGAGTTTCGGGTTTCGAATATGTCGTTGCGCATCCCGATTTGTTTTCTTTTCAAAATTTTTCAAAACCGCTTTTTCCATATCGATTCCCGTTTGGTTGGCTATGCAGACGAGCACCCATAGAATATCGGCTATTTCTTCCTCCGTATTATCGCATTCTCCCGTTTTGAAAGACTGGTCTCCGTATTTTCGAGCCATCACTCGGGCGAGTTC
>JBGZEX010000064.1:0-7772 GCA_041846495.1 Marinifilaceae bacterium | reverse complement strand
TTTGACAAACATAGTTAAAAAACCTTTTGCGTACCCCAAAACAAGGGTATGCAAAGATACAAAATATTGTTTATCAATCAATTACAAAACGAGTATTTTTGAGTGACGAAGTCAGGAAAAAGATGATTCGGGAAACGTTGGAAAGCGGGAATTAAGAGGAAATATTCCATATCGGATCGGTCGGGTATTATCGAATACCCGACTTTTTTTATATGTCGGAAGGGTCAGCATCGGGATTTTCTCCGAGTTCGGATTTTGAAGAGTTCGTCCCGGAGACGTGCCGCTTCCATAAAATCCAAATCGGCGGCGGCTTTTTTCATGGCTTTTTCCGTTTTCTCTTCCATTTTCAGGAGTTCTTCCCGGCTCATATATTCCATAAGAGGATCGTTTACGCATAATAAGGCGTTTTCGGGTTCTATATAGGCCTTCGGAGTCTGACTCAGTGCGGAATGTGCCGATTTGTTGATTTGTCGGGGGACAATTCCGTTTTTCCGGTTATAGGCGATTTGTTTTTCCCTGCGGTATGCCGTTTCCTTTATAGTGGTTTCCATGGATTTGGTAAGGGTATCGGCATACATGATGACTTCTCCGTTTATACTTCTCGCCGCTCGTCCGGCGGTTTGGGTAAGCGACCTGGCGGAACGCAAGAAACCTTCCTTGTCCGCATCTAATATGGCGACGAGCGATACTTCGGGCAAGTCGAGCCCTTCTCTGAGAAGGTTGACTCCGACGATTACCTCGATTATGCCTTTTCTGAGATTTTCCAATATTTTCACTCTTTCGAGGGTTTCCACATCGGAATGTATGTATTGGCATTTGATGCCTATCCGGTCGAAATAAGCGGATAGTTCTTCCGCCATTTTTTTCGTGAGAGTGGTTACTAAACTCCGTTCGTTTACGGCTATGCGTTTACGTATGGCTTCGACGAGATGGTCTATTTGATGGAGCGTAGGTACGACTTTGATTTCGGGATCGGGGATTCCCGTAGGGCGTATGATTTGCTCTACGATGGCTCCTCCGCTTTTGTGAAGTTCGTATTCGGCGGGAGTGGCGCTTATGTATACGGTCTGCCCGCTCAGGGCTTCGAATTCTTCGAAAGTGAGCGGGCGGTTGTCGAATGCCGCCGGCAGTCGG
Organism: Marinifilaceae bacterium; assembly: GCA_041846495.1. Classification (GTDB taxonomy): domain Bacteria; phylum Bacteroidota; class Bacteroidia; order Bacteroidales; family Marinifilaceae; genus JBGZEX01. The sequence continues at coordinate 6,638 of JBGZEX010000064.1, read as the reverse complement.
AATCCGAATTCCACGAGGGTCTTTTTGCGGGCATGGTCTCCTCCGTACATGGCACGTATCTGAGGAAGGGTTACATGAGATTCGTCGATGACGGTAAGATAGTCTTCCGGGAAATAATCCAAAAGACAAAAGGGACGAATCCCGGCAGCTCGGCCGTCGAAATAGCGGGAATAGTTTTCGATGCCCGGACAATAACCGAGTTCTTTTATCATTTCGATATCGTATTTTACGCGTTCTTCCAGTCTCTTGGCTTCGAAATTTTTTCCGATTTTCCGAAAATAGGCGATTTGGGCTTCGAGATCACAGCCGATTTCCCGGACAGCCCTTTCGAGTGTCGTTTTATCGGTGACGAAAAGGTTGGCCGGATATATTTTGACCTCGTCCATGCTTCCTTCGTTCTCTCCGGTACGGGGATTGAATATGGAAATCTCATCGATTTCCTTATCCCACAACTCTATCCGGTATGCGAGTCCGTCATAGGTTTCTATGGCCGGAAATATGTCGATGGTATTTCCTTTAGCCCGGAAAGAACCTCTTTGGAAATCCGCTTCCCCGTTTACGTATAAAGCATCTACGAGCCGGCGTAGGATTTCGTTTCTCCCACTCTCTTCCCCTTTTTTCAAGTCGATTATATTGGAAGCGAAAGCTCGGGGATCGGCCATTCCGTAAAGGCAAGATACGGAAGATACTACGATTACGTCTCTGCGTCCGGAAAGAAGGCTTGCCGTTGCATGCAGCCGCAATTTGTCGATTTCTTCGTTTATGGCAAGGTCTTTTTCTATATAAGTATCGGTAGTCGGCAAATAGGCTTCCGGCTGATAATAATCATAATAGGAAACGAAATACTCTACGGCGTTGTCGGGGAAAAAGGTTTTGAATTCTCCGTACAATTGTGCGGCTAAAGTTTTATTGTGGCTTACGACTAAGGTGGGCCGGTTGATTTCCCGGATGAGATTGGCTATGGTGAATGTTTTGCCGGAGCCTGTGACGCCGAGGAGGACTTGAGCATTCGCACCCGCATATATTCCGGATTTGAGTTGTGCGATGGCTTCCGGCTGATCGCCGGTAGGTACGAATTCCGAATTGAGCTTAAAATCCATAGCGACGGGACAATCAGGAGAGTTTTTGCATAAATCTTTCGGGATTGATGAGAAATCTTTTATGGTCGGCATAACCGACTATTTCCTCCTTATCGTATACCTTGACGACAAAAGCGATAAGGCGCTCTTCTCTTGCCGTTACCTCCGCTTCCGCCTTGAGGCGACCCCCTACTGCGGTGGCTTTAAGGTGACGTACGTTGATTTCTATGCCTACACTGTCTTCTCCCGTTTCCAATTCTTTTTCGATGCATTTTACGGCCGTATTTTCCATGAATGCGACCATAGCGGGAGTGGCGAATACGGGAAGGTTGCCCGAACCCTGTGCGATGGCGGTATCCTTTTCTTCCACCGTCATCTCCTGTTGAAATATCAGTCCTTTTTCTATCATATCAATATTCGCTCGTAAAATGAAAAATGAGTTTTTTATAATTTTGTCTGGCCATATTCAACATATATTCGGATTCCGCAAGGAATACGTCCCTTCCTTCTTTGTCTATTGCCATATATTGGGTTTTATGCTTTTTGAAATCTTCCATTTCCCCCTTGTCCAACGCTTCTATCCAACAGGCTTTGAATAGATTGATAGGTTCCCAACGGCAAGAGGCACCGTATTCGTGCAGAAGACGGTATTCGATGACTTCGAATTGGAGGGCGCCGACGGTACCGATAATTTTGCGGTTGTTAAATGTGTTGACGAATAATTGCGCCACTCCCTCATCCATAAGTTGGTCTATACCTTTGGCCAATTGCTTGGATTTCATGGGGTCCGCATTTTCGATATATTTGAATTGTTCGGGAGAAAAACTCGGAAGTCCTTTGAAATGAAGATTTTCGCCCTCCGTCAAACTGTCTCCGATTTTAAAATTGCCCGTATCGTGAAGTCCGACGATGTCTCCGGGATAAGCTTCGTCGATAATCGATTTTTTGGATGCCATGAATGCCGTAGGGGAAGAGAACTTCATTATTTTTTTATTCCTTACATGGTAATAATTGGTATTCCTTTTGAAAGTACCCGAGCAGATTTTCACGAAAGCGATACGATCCCTGTGGTTGGGGTCCATATTGGCGTGAATCTTGAATACGAATCCCGAAAATCTTTCCTCGAAGGGAGAAACGCTCCGTTCTTCCGTTTCCCGTTGAAGCGGAGCCGGGGCTATGCGTATAAAACAATCCAGAAGTTCTTTTACTCCGAAATTATTGAGAGCGGAGCCGAAAAAGAGCGGAGCCGAATTGCCCTGGAGATATTTTCCTCTGTCGAATTCAGGATATACTTCCTCGATGATTTCGAGATTTTCTTTTAGTTCCCGATACAGGTCCTCTCCGATAAATCCGGTGATCGCAGCCGGATCCATACCGGCTATTTCAATTCCTTCCGGAAGTTTTTGACCACCTTTGTTAAAGAAGTAAAACCCGTTTTTAAACCGGTTATATACTCCTTTGAAATATTCTCCGTTTCCGATGGGCCAACTGAGAGGGTGGAGGTTGATTTGAAGTTCTCTTTCGATTTCGTCCAATAAGTCGAAAGGGTCGAGAGAAGGACGATCCATTTTATTTACGAATACGATAACCGGGGTTTTTCGCATTCTGCATACCTGCATGAGTTTGCGCGTTTGGGTTTCCACGCCTTTGGCGGCATCGATTACGATGATGACGCTGTCACATGCCGTGAGTACCCTGAAAGTGTCTTCTGCGAAATCCTGGTGTCCCGGCGTATCCAATATGTTGATTTTGATATCTTCATACTCGAATCCCATAACGGAGGTGGCCACCGATATGCCCCTCTGACGTTCTATTTCCATAAAGTCGGAAGTAGCGGTCTTTTTTATCTTGTTGGATTTTACGGCTCCGGCCACATGTATGGCGCCCCCGAACAAAAGGAGTTTTTCCGTCAAAGTAGTCTTACCGGCATCGGGATGACTGACAATGCCGAATGTCCTGCGTCTTGAAATTTCTTCTTTAAATCCCATATATGCAATTTTGAATGCAAAGGTACGAATAAGAAAAAAATATTTACCTTTGTTTGTGACATATTTAAAAATGATATTATGGAATATAGTTTTTACCATTTTCAACGTTCGATAATCCGTTCCCTTTTATCTCTCGGGCTGGGAATTTTGTTGATATTGAATTCCCGTAATGTGATGGATTATCTCATATTCGTATTGGGCGGCATATTTTTGATGATGGGAGTATTTGCTCTTATTTCTTCTCTTACGCATAAGCGGAATTTCGGGACTTCCGAAATCAGCGGTATCGGGAGTATTATTTTAGGTTTATTGCTTTTGATATTTTCGGAGGAATTTTCCAAAGTGTTTTTTTATTTTTTAGGTTTTTTATTATTGTTTGCGGCTATGGGACAATTCGCTACCCTTTCGGTGCTCAGGAGATTGGGCGGAAGTCGGAAAACGGGGAATTATATAACTGCTGCACTTATATTTCTGACCGGATTATTCATGCTTTTCAGACCGGTGGATTCGCAATCGACCATGTTTATTATTTTCGGAACGGCTATCGTTTTATATGCCGTTACGGATATGATAAATCACTATAGGCTATATCGTTTTTTTAAACGTCGCAATAAAGAAAACTATCCTCTGCGATACGGGAGAGAGGGAATTAGAGATGTGGAATACGAGGAGATAGACGAATAAAAAAAATGGTGGCGGGAAGCCACCATTTTTTTTATTACTTATTTTTTGGGTTCGAATACGATATCTACGATATCGGCTTTTTTATAGAATTTCTTTGCCCATTTTTGAATGTCTTTTGTCGTTATCTTATTGATAATATCCTCGAAATTTTTGGGATCGGTGTTGTCGATACCGGTGGTATAGTAATTATAAAGGACATTCATCCAATAGGAGTTGTGCTGTTTGGATTGTTCGTGATTTTTACGCATGTTTTTAACGGTTTTATCCAAATCTTCAGCTTTTACTCCTTCTTTTATAAGGGTTTCTATTTCGTGATATAAAAGAGGTTTCAATTGGTCGACTCTATTGGGATCGCATTCGAAATTTAAAGAAAGCGAATAACTTGGTTTAGGCAATCTGTTTATGTTGAAACCGACACCTACGCCATAAGTTCCCCCTTCTCTTTCCCGTATGCTTTCCGTATATCTGAGTTCCAATATGCTTTCCAGTATGCCGGCGCATATTCTATCGTACGGAGTATATTTTATTTTATCCGAGGATATTGAAACCAATACGGTGGCTTTGGGTTCCGTAAGCTCTAATTCTATCTTTTTTTCCGTTTTCCCTTTCGGCCCTTCGATCTTATGGTCTACCCATGTTTCTTTCCTATTATAGCTTTTTATGGAACCGATATATTTTTCTACAAGAGGTTTCACCGTCGATTCGTCGATGTTACCCACAATGAAGAAAGTAAAATCGGATGCATCTTTTATACGGTCGAGATACACTTGTTTTATTTTATCCAAGGTTAGAGAATTCAAGTAATCTTCATTATAGAGTTGTACGCGAGGATGGTAGTTGGACATGATAAGAGTCACTGAATCCTGCATGATTTTTTGAGGATTTTTAAGAGTTTGTTTCAATGATGCACGGGAACGTTCGATGGCATTGTTAAAAATCACTTCGTCGAATCTGGGATGTTCGAATTTCATATAAAGAAGTTGCAGCATGGTTTCGAAATCGGCAGGAGTCGAAGAACCGGATACGGATTCCGTCAATCCTCCGATGCGTGCACCCAAGCCGGCAATTTTCCCGGTCAGCATTTTACCGAGGCTTACGGGGTCGTATTCTCCCAATCCGAAAGCGGAAACAAAATCGGCTGCATTGGCTGCGGAAGGCAGCATATCGATATCGTATAAAGAAGTTCCTCCTTCGCTTCTTGAGGTTAAACTTACGTTGTCTTTTTCAAAATCCGCTTTACGGAATACGACTTTGGCTCCGTTCCCTAAAGTCCATTCTACGGCATCGAATTTCGGAAGGCGCTTTTCTGAAACTACATTCCCTCCTTTAAGTTCTTCCCGTATCAATCCTCCGGCATTTACGGTATTGTCCACATAGGGTTCGATGTCCTTGGAATTGCTTATTTCCTGAATAATTCGTTTAGCTTCGGCTTCGGTAAGATGTTTTACGTTTTCCGGACCGCTTATGGATATGGACGTATTTTTATTAAAGTCGATTTCTTTGGATTTGGCGGATACTTCTTCTACGGTTATGGTCGGGACGACAGTTTTGACGAAATTGTAATAATCCGTAAAATCTATCATCGGATCGTTTTCCAAAAAATTGTCTTGCATGCTTTTGATATAAGCATCGTTCGTCGTCTTTTCTTTCTGTCTGTAAGCGGACTCCATACCTGCCATAAGGTTGATTTTGGCACGTTCCAGTTCGGAGTTTAAAAAACCGAAGCGTTTTACTCTTTCCAGCTCCGTTAATACGGCTTTGAGTGCAGCTTCTTCTTCGTTGGGTTTTGCCGTCGTACTAACGGAAAACGAATTGTAGCCTCTTGCAAAGCCATAAAAGCCGAAACTACCGCCAATAAAAGGAGGATTGGGTTTTTGCATTAATTCGCTGAAACGCGAACTCACCAAAGTATTATAGAAATTGGAGATAAGCGCATCTCGGTAGTATTTCTTATTTTTATCTTTCGGTTTTACATCGTCTTTTTTAAGACTGATGATTTGTATGTTGGATTTTACGATTTCTTTATCCGTTGCCAATACATAACGCATTTCGTTATGTTCGGGTATTTCGTAAAAAGGTCGGGGTTGGGGATTTTTTACGGCCGGAAGAGAAGAAAACAAATCGACGATTTTCTTTTCCATTTTATCTACGTCGAAATTTCCGCAAATGGCAATAGCCGTAAGGTCCGTTCTATACCATTTGTGGTAAAAATCTCTTATGGCCTGGTATTCGAAGTTCTGAATAACATCCAAGGAACCGATTACATCTCTTACCGCATATTGGGAACCCTTCGTGATAACCGGAAATATCTGGGCTCTTATGCGGAATTGTGGCGTACGCCTTTGTCTCCATTCTTCGGTGATCACCCCTCTTTCCGCATCGATTTCCTCTTCTTCGAGGGCAAGGTAATAAACCCAGTCGTGGAGGATAAGGAGGCAGGTATCTAAAAGATCGGGTATGTTTGTAGGAACTTCGCTTATATTGTATACCGTTTCGTTTTGAGAGGTATATGCATTGATATTCCGACCGAAAGAAACTCCGTATTTTTCCAATAGGGAGATAATGCCTTTTTTAGGAAAATTTTTTGTTCCGTTGAATGACATATGTTCCAAAAAGTGGGCCAATCCGTCTTGTTCTTTCGTTTCCAATAAGGCGCCGGCATTTCTTATAATGTAAAAACTTGCTCTCTCTTTAGGTTCTTCATTATGTCGGAGATAGTATGTCAGGCCGTTTTTGAGTGTCCCTTTTTTTACATGAGGATCTTGGGGAAAAGCTTTGTTCAAATCGAGCTGGGCATGTAGGCTGCCGAAACCGAGGCAGCCGAACAGAAATAAAATAAATACTCGTTTCATACGTTATGGTTATTAAATAAGAAGTTTATAAATTT
>JBGZEX010000063.1:0-30528 GCA_041846495.1 Marinifilaceae bacterium | reverse complement strand
TGTCCGAAGAAATGTATACTTTTACCCATGGTTATACTTTTTTGTTTTGCAACTCAAAGATAACCAAAAGGGCTGGTACATCGTGAGAAGTGTCAGCCCTAAATTTTATACGACAGAAGAAGTTTTACCGGACAGCAATATATTTTTTTCGATAGATGCTTATTCTCAATTAAAGAACGAATTACTTGATAAAAGAGTCGGTGAAGATTCCTGCATGTATTATGTGGAATTTCATAAAGCCGGATATCGGCGACGGATATAACGTTGTTATGTTCCTATGAAAGAAAAATGCGGGAAAACAATCCTCGGTTCGACATGCTGACGTATGGGAATTTGTTCGATACGTTAACGCATATTAAGCGGAGAAGGCTTCCCCGTCAGTATTGTCGGCCTTAGTGGACAAGCTCACAGCCGAATAATCGTCGGGATGTTAAAAATCGATTCATATTATAATAATTCCTCGAATCGAATTTTCCAGAATTGGGATTATTTACGATATGCTATGGGCTTTTCATTTTATTTTGAGACGTTCCCATACGGATTGTGGGATAAGTTTCCATATGTATACCAATATCCGGAATTTCCAGTTTATTACCCGTTTTCTTTTCTTTTTCAGGATGGTTTTATAGATTTGTTTTCCGGCATATTCGGGAGTCATCAATAGGGGATAAGTATTGTCTTTCAACAAATCCGTGGCCACGAATCCCGGACGTATGTCCGTAAATTTAATGTCGATACCTTCCATATGGGCCGATTGTGCCAGGGCGTCGATATAAGTGTTTTGAAATCTCTTTACGGCCGAATATGCCGGAGCAGCCCCCATCCCTTTGGTTCCGGCAATGGAAGAAATGACGGCGATATGTCCGCCGCGGTTGTATTTGAAATAGTTGAAAACGGCAGTGAGCATACGGACAAAGCCTTCCGCATTTGTTTCGACGGTATTCAATTCTATGTCGGGTTGCAGATTTATATTTTGATTTCCTATGCCGGAACTGTGTAAATAAACATCCATGCCTCCGAGTTTTTCAATCAGGGTGTTGAGTCGTAACGGGGCTTCTTCTTTGCGGATATCGATTGTTTCGAATTTTATATTGGTCGGAAACAGTCGTTGAAGTTCCATAAGTTTTTCCGTTCTCCGACCGGCAATGCCGACAAACCATCCCGCCCGGACAAATTCTATGGCAGCTTCTCTACCCATTCCGGATGTAGCTCCCATGATGACAATTCTTTTCATTATGTATTCGATTTATTAATTCGAAATGAAAATATATTCAATCGAATGAGTTATATCGTATTTTTCCCGTGTCGTACGGCAAATATAGTTTTTTTTTACTAACTTCGGCGAAATTTATTAATTGTGAAGATATTTAATTATGTTGAATATTGCATTATTCGGTCCTCCGGGAGCGGGGAAAGGAACTCAGGCTAAAAAAATCGTGGAAAAATACGGATTGGTGCATATATCCACGGGAGATATGATACGTAAGGAAATCGCGGAGGGATCGGATTTGGGGATCAAGGCTCGCTCCGTTATCGAGTCGGGGAATCTGCTTTCGGACGAATTGGTGATAGCGATGATTTTGGACAATATCGAGCAAAATAGGACGGCAAAGGGCTTTTTGTTCGACGGTTTTCCCCGTACGGTCAATCAGGCCGTTAAATTGGATGAAATGTTGAAAGAACGGGATATACCGCTTTGCGGATTATTGAAAATATATGTACCCAAGGGGGAATTGAAACGCAGAATAATCGAAAGGGGAAAAATAGAAGGACGTAAAGACGATACGGAGGAAGTATTGGAAAACCGTTTTAGAGAATATGAAGAAAAAACCGTTCACGTTTCCCATTATTACGAAAAACAGGGATTGTGTTACGATATAGCGGGAGATAAAGATATCGAAACCGTTTTTTCGGATATTTGCCGGATTGTGGAACAATGGATATGATTGGAAATTAAAAGTTTTCTCCCGTTATGATAAAAAGTGCACTGAATGTTTGATTTTTTGAATAAAAAATGCGTACTTTGCAACTTGTTTGGAAAGCGATTAAAATTGAAAATAAAATGTCAAGAATTTGTCAGATAACCGGAAAAAAAGCGATGGTGGGGAATTCGGTATCCCACTCCAAAAGAAGAGTGAAGAGAACATTCGATATTAATTTATTCAAGCGTAATTTTTATTGGCCGGAAGAGGACCGGTGGGTTCGTTTGAATGTGTCCGCTGCAGGTCTTCGTCTTATTAATAAAAAGGGATTGAATGCCTGTCTTAAACAAGCTGTTGAGCAAGGGTTAATCAAATCTATTTAAACAAGGAGAAAATGGCTAAAAAGACAAAGGGAAACAGAGTGCAGGTAATATTGGAATGCACGGAGCACAGGGAGTCCGGGATGCCGGGTATATCACGGTATATTACTACTAAAAACAGGAAAAATACTACCGAAAGATTGGAGTTGAAAAAGTATAACCCCATACTTAAGAAAGTTACGATACATAGAGAAATAAAATAAGGAATTATGGCAAAGAAGACTGTTGCAACACTGAAAAAAGACGACGGCAGGGGATACACCAAAGTTATTAAAATGGTGAAATCTCCTAAAACCGGAGCTTATGCTTTTAAAGAAAAAGTGGTTTTTACGGATCAGGTGAAAAAGTTTTTATCCGAGAATTGATATATAGGATTTAGAGTGAGGCTGTTTCGGAATATAAATTCTGAAGCAGCCTTTCGCTATGTAATAAGGGATGTAAACCGAGTTTGAAATTTCGAAACGAGAGTTCCTATGACATTTTGCAGGCTCTCGATACAACAAAAAAACATTCAGGAAGAAAATCCCCTGAATGTTTTTTTTATTTTTCGAGTTTAGCGTTATTTTACGGTATTCATATGGACGATGAGTTCCAATACTTTGTTGGAATATCCCCATTCGTTGTCGTACCATGAAATCAATTTGACAAAGGTATCGGAAAGTGCGATTCCGGCTTTGGCATCGAAAATGGAGGTCCGGGCGTCTCCTAAGAAATCGGATGAAACCACGTCCTCTTCGGTATATCCCATAATGCCTTTCAATTCGTTTTCGGATGCGGACTTCATCGCCTTTTTGATCTCTTCGTAAGAAGCCGGTTTGGCAAGCCGGCATGTGAGGTCTACGACGGATACGTCTAAGGTAGGAATACGGAAAGACATACCGGTAAGTTTTCCGTTCAATTCCGGAATTACTTTGCCGACGGCTTTAGCCGCTCCGGTAGAAGAGGGAATGATATTGCCGGAGGCTGCCCGTCCGCCGCGCCAGTCTTTTACGGAAGGTCCGTCTACGGTTTTCTGAGTTGCCGTAGTAGCATGAACGGTGGTCATCAATCCTTCGACGATACCGAATTTATCGTGCAAAACTTTAGCCAAAGGAGCCAGACAGTTCGTAGTGCAGGATGCATTGGATACGATGGGTTGTCCTTTGTAGGTTTTGTTGTTCACTCCCATTACGAACATGGGCGTATCGTCTTTGGAAGGAGCGGACATCACAACACGTTTGGCACCGGCTTTAATGTGCGCTTCGGCTTTTTCTTTCGTAAGGAAAAGTCCGGTGGATTCCACTACATATTCGGCTCCCACTTCGTTCCATTTTAAATTGGCCGGTTCCTTTTCGCTCGTAACCCGAATGGCATGTCCGTTGACTACCAATTTGCCGTCCCGGATTTCGATGCTTCCTTTGAAACGTCCGTGTACACTGTCGTATTTTAGCATATATGCCATATATTCTACGTCGATCAGATCATTTATACCGACTACCTCAATGTCGTCTCTTTCCATTGCTGCTCGGAAAACCAGACGTCCGATACGTCCGAAACCGTTAATCCCGATTTTAATTTTTGCCATTTTATTTATTTTTATACGATTAATAATTTTATGCACTAAAATATTTCCAAAGGTAATCAATTTATTTTAAACCTAAAACTTCCGTTTGTTAATTGCATATGCGTATGCGAATTATTTTGCATGTAGCGGGGGTTATTTTAAAACGTTCGTCCGGACGATATCCGATAACCCAAACGATGCGATTTGCAGAAACTAATATACGACATTCTTGTTTTTGTTTTATTCCGAATTTCAAATCCGTAAAAAAATCGCTCAGTTTTTTTTTCGAAAATTTCATACCTATGGGACAGAAATAATCGCCTTCCTGCCAATTGCGAATAGTGAGCGGAAATTTTACCTTATCCGCATCTAAGGTGACGGTATCCGTTTGCTTGGAAATTTTAAAGTCGGGATGTCTGTCGAATATCTCTATTTGCAGCCGATATTTCCCGGTGTCGTAAATTCCCACTGCGTTAATTTCAAGCGGAGAATCTTTTATGTCGTTATTTCGGAATATTTCCCAATACTTACGTCCTCGTGTCAGAGTATATTCTCCGGAGCTGAAAAATTTTCCGGGAGAAGATGCGGCCGTTTTGAGAATTGCGGCCGTTTGCATTTTGTTAAATCCCATAGGGCTTAAAAACTCGTGTAAAAAAGTTTCAGGGGCAGGAGATTTCAGCGTTTTGTTTATGTCTATGAGGATTTCTCCGTCTTCGGAAATTTCTACATTTTCCCGGATTAGTTTTTTTATTCCGTATGCGAATATTTTCTCCGTATCCCTTAAATGTTCATAAGTAGTGGAAAATGTTTCCAAAAGGGCGGGATTGATTTTTTTGAGTTCCGGAATGACGATATGGCGAATGTGATTTCGTACGTATTCCAAAGAATTATTAGTGGAATCGGTGCGATATTCTATATTATGTTTTCGGCTATACAGGAGGATGTCGTTTTTCGAAACATTCAATAGGGGACGGATGATGCGATCATTGACCGGTTTAATACCCGTAAGTCCCCGAATTCCCGTTCCTCTGCACAGGTTGACGATTAAGGTTTCGGCGGCATCGTCGGCATGATGGGCAACGGTTATATAATCCATATGCCGTTTTTTTAATATTTCTTTGAACCATGCGTAACGGAGTTCGCGGGCGGCCATTTCAATACTTATACCTTTGGCTTTTGCATAATCGGAGGTGTCGAATTTTTTTATAAGAAGGGGAATATCATATTCTTTACAGATTTTTTTAACGAAATCTTCATCCGTATCCGATTCCTTTCCTCTGAGCCGGAAATTGCAATGAAGAGCGAGGATTTCGCATTTCATCCGTTTCATGACATGAAGGAGTACTATGGAGTCGGCGCCTCCGCTTACCGCTACGATGAATTTCGAATCGGGGGATATGCGGTTCTTTTTAAAAAAATCGTTTATGACGTTTATCATGATTGCGGGAAATTTATCAATTCGTCCAATTCGAGCCATCTCGTTTCCAAATTTTCCAATTCGGCGAGGAGATCGGACATGCGTTGGGAATATCCTATGAGTTCTTCCGGATTCAATTCTCCCGAACTCAATCGGGATTCTATATTTTGTTTTTCCTCGTTTAGCGTATTAATGGTATTTTCAATAGCGTTTTTCTCTTTTTTTTCGTTGAAAAACGACTTTTTCTTGATTTTTTCGGAATGTTCGGATTTCGAGGGAATTTTCCCTTTTTTTTCGCTATATGGGGTCTCCTCCTCTTTTTTATGGGCCCGATAAATCGAATAATTCCCCGGAAAATCTTTGATCTTTCCTCCCGCTTCGAAAGCGAATACCCGATCGACCACCCGATCCGTGAAAAAACGATCGTGAGAAACTATGAGTACGCATCCGTCGAATCCGGAAAGATAATCTTCCAGTACTCTTAAGGTGGCAATATCCAAATCGTTGGTGGGTTCGTCCAAAATCAGGAAATTAGGCGATTTCATGAGAATACTCATAAGATATAATCTTCGTTTTTCTCCTCCGCTGAGTTTTTCTATAGGCGTATACTGCATTTTGTTGTCGAAGAGAAAATGTTCTAAAAACTGTGAAGCCGATATTTGCCTGCCTTCGGTTGTTATGACATATTCCGCAATATTTTTAATATAATCGATAACTCGTTCCGTTTCGTCGAATCGAATGCCTTTTTGTTCATAGTATCCGATTTCTACGGTTTCTCCGATTTCTACTCTGCCGCTGTCGGGGAGGATGTTTTGTGTGATGAGTCCGAGCAAAGTGGATTTTCCGATACCGTTCCGGCCTATGATACCGATTTTTTCCCCTTTGACGAATTTATAGGAAAAATCGCTAATGACGGTTCTGCCTTCATAACTTTTATTTACGGCATAGAGTTCGATAATTTTTTTTCCCATTCTTTTGCTGCCGATATTTATGGATATCCCGTTTTCTTCCGGGTTTGTTTCGGCTTTTTTTCGGAGTTCGTAGAAGTTTTCGATTCTGTAGCGAGCTTTATGCCCGCGGGCTTGAGGCATTCTGTCCATCCATTCCTGTTCCCGTCTCAGGAGATTCCGAGCTTTTGCGATTGCCGTATTTCGGATTTCCATACGTTCGGCTCTCTTTTTTATATAATAGGAATAATTGCCGGAATAGGAGAATATTTCCCGGGGTTCCAATTCCAATATGCGATTGCATACCTGATCTAAAAAATAGCGGTCGTGGGTTACGATAAGCAGGGTACGTGTCGAAATCGAAAGGTATTCTTCCAACCATTCGTTCATTTCCATATCCAAATGATTGGTGGGTTCGTCCATGATTAGCAAATCATTTTCCTCGATCAATACTTTTGCCAATGCCACCCGTTTAAGTTCGCCTCCGGAAAGATGCTTGATCTTTCGGTTATGATCGTGTATTTTCAGTTTCGATAGTATTTGTCTTATGCACGTATCGTAATCCCAGGCATTCATATTGTCCATCTTTGTCGTCAATTCCATAATTAGAGCAGTGTCCGCATTATGTAGGGCTGTTTCGTAATCCCGTACGATCCGCATAAGTTCCGTATCCCCATGGAAAATTTCTTCGAATATCGAATTTTCCGGATTTAAATGGGGATTTTGTTCCAAATATCCTATGCTGATTCCGTTTTTCAGGATGATATCCCCGCTGTCGGACGTTTCCGAACCGGATATTATTTTCATCAAAGTAGATTTCCCGGCTCCGTTTGGGGCTATGATGGCAACTTTTTCCCCTTTTCCTATACTGAACGAGACATTTTCGAACAATATCCGTTCTCCGAAACTTTTGCGTAAATTATTTATTTGAAGATATATCTCCATTTTACTTGATTTTGGAGGTAAAAATACAAAACAAATCCCGTTTAATCGTTATTATTTTACAGAGATTGAATCGAGGGGTTCGGAATTTTCGTAATTTACGAACGGTTCGGTTATTGTCTTGATTTCGACGATACCGCAATTTATTCCAATTATTCGGTAAATGATGAAATATCTATAATTTACGGATTTATGATGTCTTACATTTTGTTATAATAAAGGATGTCGGATAAAATATTTTAGGGAAAGGCTATGTTGCTTTCCGATTTTAATTGTATTTTTACGACTGAAACGGTAATATTAATTTTATGTCTAAAATAATAGCTATTGCCAACCAGAAGGGTGGAGTAGGGAAAACGACGACTTCTGTGAATTTGGCGGCGAGCCTTGCGGTATTGGAGAAAAAAGTTCTTTTAGTGGATGCCGATCCGCAGGGAAATGCTACTTCCGGTTTGGGTTATGAAGCGAATACGCTTGGAGATAAGACCATATACGAATGTTTGGTAAACGGGCTTCCCGTTCGGGAGATATTATTATCTACGGAAATTACGGGACTTTATTTATTGCCTTCTGATATCGATTTGGTCGGAGCGGAATTGAATATGGTGGATTTGTCGGATAGAGAGCGTATTATGAGTAAAATTTTGGAACCCTTATCCGAAGAATACGATTATATTATTATCGATTGCTCCCCTTCTTTGGGACTTATAACCGTGAATTCTCTTACGGCGGCCGATTCGGTTATTATACCTGTGCAATGCGAGTATTATGCATTGGAAGGTCTGGGAAAACTTTTAAATACCATAAATCTTATTCAAAAGAGATTGAATCCGAATTTGGCGATAGAAGGCTTCGTACTTACGATGTACGATTCGCGACTTAGACTTTCGAATCAGGTGGTGGAAGAAGTTAAAAGTAATTTTCAAAACATGGTATTCGATACCTATATCAATAGAAATACAAAATTGGCTGAGGCTCCCAGTTACGGACAACCGGCGATTTTATACGATGCATGTTGCCGGGGGGCGGAAGATTATTTGGATTTGGCCAGAGAGGTAATAAACAGGAATTAGTGATATGGCAAAAAAACGCGCATTAGGAAAAGGTTTGGGCGAATTGATACCCGAATTGAAAAATGATTCGGCCGAGATTAAAGAAGTGATTCTTGACGATATTACCCCTAACCCCTTTCAACCTCGTACGAGTTTCGATGACGATTCGTTGCAGGAATTGGCTGCTTCCATTCGTTCCATCGGTATTGTCCAGCCTATTACCGTACGTATTACGGAGAGAGGACATTATGAGATTATTGCCGGAGAACGCCGGTATCGGGCTGCTAAAATGGCCGGATTGAAGACCATTCCGGCCTACATAAGAGATGCGAACGATGAGAATATTTTAGAGTTGGCATTGATAGAAAATATTCAGAGAGAAGATCTGAATGCCATAGAAGTAGCGATCAGCTATAGACGTTTAATAGACGAATGTAATCTCACGCAAGATGCTTTGGGAGAGCGAATAGGGAAAAGCCGTACAAATGTTACGAATTATTTGAGGTTGTTGAAACTTCCTGCGGAAATACAGTTGGCTTTGAGAGAACGGAAGATTTCTATGGGACATGCAAGGGCTTTAGTCGGTTTGGAAGATGAGGAACTTCAATTTATGATATTTGAGCAAATTCTTAAGGAGGGATTGTCCGTACGACAGGTTGAGGAAATCGTAAGAAGATATGTCTCACCTAAGGAAATTTCTTTACCCGAGGTCGTAAAGATGGAAATTGTTCATTCGAAAGATTATATGGAACTTCAAAATTTGCTTTCGGAGCGATTGGGTACGAAGGTCGAATTAAAACGTAATACCAAAGGTAAAGGGAAAATAGTCATATCGTTTATGTCCGATTCCGATTTGGAACGAATAATGGATTTGTTGGATAAATTGAATTAAGTGTTGCAGTCGTTTAGAATATTATCGTCCTTATTTTTGGGAGGATGTTTTATATTTTTTACTTTCGTGAACGTCTTCGGGGCGGAAAAGTCGTTGCTTTTTCCCGAGACTCGCTTTTTGAGGGATTCGATGGAGATTCTCGAGTCTCGTAGAGATAAGTCGATACATATAGATTCTTCTTTGATGCAAAACTTGCCCGAATCCGTGGTAAAAGTAAAACCCCATTCCCCGCATAAGGCAACGATTTATTCGCTTGTGCTTCCCGGCTTGGGACAAATATACAATAAACAATGGTGGAAAGTACCTATCCTCTATGGAGGAATGGGAGCGACTCTGTATGGAATATTGTGGAATAGTTCCAAATATACGGATTATAGAGATGCGTTTGTAGAGTATTCTCAATATTTGGAACGCAAAGCCATTAATGAAAACGAACCTTATCCGGAAAATCCGGCATGGGATAAAATTCCGAAAAGTTTTGATGTGGAGAAATACATAGGCGATAATCCCCAAATGCAGAATTGGTTTAAAACGACGTTGAAAAATCGCAAAGATTCGTTTAAACGGGATAGAGATTTATGTTATATTATAATGGGGTTGATTTATACGTTGAATGTAATCGATGCCGACGTATTCGCTCATTTTTTCAATTATGAAATAAATGAAGACCTTAGTTTGAGATTGGTTCCGGTGACCGCTCCGTCTTCCGGAGGAGGAAGTTGTTTGGGATTTTCACTTAGAGTTAATTTTTAAAAATGAAAAAAAGACTTTACTACCTGTTTTTATTGATTCTTTTTTCACCTTTCGAACTTTTAGCTTCTTTTGAAACGGATAGTCTCGAATATTATTACGATAAAACGGTGGATTCCATACCGGAGGATTTTATACGGAAAACCGATTATCTTTATACGGCTTGGTATTTTAATCGTCGGCAATCCGATTATATTTCGGACGAAGATAGATACGGAATGTCTTCCGCTGCCTGGATTCCGGACTCGGTTTATCTTATGCGTATCGATTCCTTGAATTCTGCGATAAGGCTTTCTTTTAATCCCATCGTCAGATCTTATATCGAATTTTATTTTTCTTCGGGATATAGAGAGCGCTTGTCGGAAATGTTGGGTTTGAGTTTTTATTATTTCCCGATATTCGAAGCCGAATTGGATGCGGCTTGTTTGCCTTTGGAATTAAAATACCTTCCGGTTATAGAAAGTGCTCTCAATCCGCGGGCTTTATCTCGAGTCGGAGCATCCGGATTATGGCAATTTATGTATCAAACGGGCAAGATGTACAATTTGCAGATAAATTCTTTTATCGACGAACGTCGAGATCCGGAATTGTCTACGAGGGCGGCAGTGAATTTTCTCGGCGATTTATACGGCATATATGAGGATTGGATTCTTGCCATAGCTGCGTATAATTGCGGACCCGGCAATGTGAATAAAGCGATAAGACGCTCCGGAGGGAAACGCAGTTATTGGGATATATATTATTACTTGCCAAGGGAAACTCGGGGCTATGTGCCTGCTTATATTGCCGCCGTATATGCATTTAATTATTATAAGTCGCATGGCGTCCGTCCGCTTTATCCCAATATGCCCGAGCGTTGCGACAGCATTGTTCTTCAGGATGCATTGCATTTCGATCAAATTACGTCAAATTTGGAAATATCCCTGGAAGAACTTAGGGATCTGAATCCTCAATACAAATCGGATATCATTCCCGCCGGTATGGGTAAATCCTATTCTTTGAAACTTCCGAACGATTGTATAAACGATTTTATAGATAGATTCGATACTATTTATGCTTATAAACGCTCGAAATTTTTCGATAAATCCTTACGCACGGCAAAACCGGAGCAACGGTTTGCAAAATATTCCATTCACGGAACCGAGGGTAAGGCGAAAGTCGTATATGTTGTAAAAAAAGGAGATGTGCCGGGAGCCATCGCATCCAAATTTAAGGTGAGCCTTTCCGATTTATGTCGTTGGAACAATCTCGGTAAAAAGAAAATAATACGAGTCGGACAAAAATTACACATATACCTTCCCAACTGAAGCGTATTTAATTTTTTCGGATGGTGTAATCGATACCGAGATTTTCGTATGTTTTTTTTAATTCCGTTTCATTGTCGGATATTACCAATAGTTTATCCTTTTCTTTAAGTTTGGTATGTCCTTTGGGAATCATGTATTTATCATCTCTTTTAATCATTACGATCAAGGTATCGTCCGGAAGAGATAAGTCCATCAGTTTATTACCGTGTTCCAATAAAGAGGGGACGACTTCTATTTCCGACATGGAAGATTTGATATCGTCGGCCAGTTCTACGCCGAATGCCGGATCGGGAGCATGTTCTTTGTCCAATTTCAACCATTGGGCGACATTGTATATGGTAGTACCTTGTAAAAGAAGCGACAATATGGTTATGAAAAATACGATATTGAAGATATAGCGGGCATTCTCTATATCTCCAATCATGGGATAAGTGGCGAAAATGATGGGAACAGCCCCTCTGAGTCCTACCCATGAGATGAAAATTTTAGCTTTCCGGCTTATTTTCCTGAAGGGAGATAAACAAAGGAATACGGATACGGGACGCGATATGAAAATCATAAAAAGTCCGATAAGAAGTCCCATGGGCCAAATGCTTATCAATTCCGTCGGACTGACCAGCAATCCGAGGGTGATGAACATGATGATTTGAAACAGCCATGTGAAACCGTCGAAGAATTTCATAATGCTGCGTTTATAAAATATCCGACTGTTGCCTACGATTAGTCCTCCGATGTATACGGCCAAATATCCGTTTCCCTGAAGAAGATCGGTGAAAGAGTAAATGAGAAGGGCGAGAGTGAGTACCAATATGGGGTATAGGGATTCGTTAGGGATACCTATATGGTTGATAAGCCAAACGGCGAGTTTTCCGAATGCATAACCTGCAAGAGAACCTATGCTCATTTGTAAAACGAATTTGAGCAGGAACGTCCACGACAAGGCCGCTTCCGTGCTGCTTACGGCCCCTATCAGAAGAATCGTGAGTATGTAAGCCATAGGGTCGTTACTTCCGCTTTCCAGTTCCAGGGTGGGACGGAGATTTTCTTTTAAACCTACTTTTTTAGAACGTAAAATGGAAAATACGGAAGCCGAGTCGGTAGATGACATAACGGCTCCCAATAATAAGGACTCTAAAAACGATAGAGATATGCTATCCCATAAACCGGTTATATAGTATACGAAGCAACCGGTTATCAGCGCAGTGAAAACGACTCCTGCGGTAGCTAAAATAATCCCTTGTTTATATATGGGTTTCACTTCATCCGTTTTCGTATCCATTCCTCCGGAAAAAAGAATGATACTCAAAGCAATGACTCCTATGAATTGGGTAGCGTAAGGGTCGTTGTAATCGATTCCGAATCCGTCGTTCCCGAAAACCATACCTACCCCTAAAAACAGCAAAAGGGCGGGGATGCCGAATTTATTTCCCGCTTTACCGATTATGATGCTTATGAAAAGCAATATGGAGGCTATCAATAGAATGTTTCCGGTGTCTATATTCAATTCGCTCATATGTTTTAAGTTTATTTACAAATGTACGTGATAATTTCCGGATTTTTACAGGTGGAAAATAAAAATATGTAAATGTTCCGATCTCAATTCTATTTTTCGATGTTTTAGAAATCCGGTTATTTTTCCTATCTTTGTAAGATATAATTATAGCGAATATTAATATGAATTTGGAAAATAGCAAATTGAATAATACGGATTATTCCGCCGACAGTATTCAGGTGCTTGAGGGATTGGAGGCTGTCAGAAAACGACCTTCCATGTATATAGGAGACGTAAATAATAAAGGGCTTCATCATTTGGTTTATGAGGTGTTGGATAATTCCATCGACGAGGCTATGGCCGGATATTGTAATAATATCGAGGTCTTTATTTACGAAGACAATTCGATATCCGTGGTGGATAACGGGCGTGGCATACCTACCGATCGTCATCATAAGGAGAACCGCTCCGCTTTGGAGGTGGTGTTGACGGTATTGCATGCGGGAGGTAAGTTCGATAAGGATTCCTATAAAGTGTCCGGAGGACTTCACGGAGTCGGAGTTTCTTGTGTCAATGCTCTTTCTTCTTCTCTCGTCGCTGAAATTTACCGGGATGGGAAAGTATGGCAACAGCGGTTTTCCAAAGGGAAACCCCTGGGAGATGTCGAGATTATAGGGGAGACCGATCGTACGGGAACTAAAATCACTTTTAAACCCGATGCCGGCATATTCAGCGTTACCGAGTTCAAATACGATATATTGGCGGCACGTTTGCGGGAGTTGGCTTATTTGAATAAGAATATCCGTATGTCCATTACCGATTATAGGGATTTGGATCCGGATACGGGAGAAGTACATCGACAGGAGTTTTATTCGGAACTCGGACTTTGCGAATTCGTGGAGTTTATGGATCACAATAGGGAAAAACTGATTAACGATACCATCGATATCGTTACCGAAAAAAACGGCATACCCGTGGAATTGGCGCTGCGTTACAATACTTCTTTTACGGAAAATGTGTTCACTTACGTCAATAATATCAACACTATAGAAGGAGGAACCCATCTTACGGGTTTCAGAAGAGGATTGACTCAAACTTTGAAATCTTATGCCGAAAGTTCGGGTATGTTTTCGAAATTGAAATTCGATATCAACGGAGACGATTTCCGGGAAGGACTTACGGCAGTGATATCGGTTAAGGTTGCGGAGCCTCAGTTCGAAGGACAGACAAAAACCAAGTTGGGAAATACGGAAGTAGGACCTGCCGTATCTCAAGCCGTAAGCACCGCCTTGTCCAATTATTTGGAAGAACATCCCCGAGATGCCAAACTCATCGTGGATAAGGTGATTTTAGCTGCCACGGCAAGACATGCCGCCCGTAAAGCCCGTGAGCTGGTACAGCGTAAAACCGTATTGTCGGGCTCCGGACTCCCCGGTAAATTGGCCGATTGTTCGGATAATAATCCGGAAAATTGCGAGATATTCCTTGTGGAAGGAGATTCGGCTGGAGGTACGGCCAAACAGGGAAGAGACCGCAAGTTTCAGGCGATACTCCCGCTTAAAGGTAAAATATTGAATGTGGAAAAGGCGATGCAACACCGGGTGTTCGAAAGCGAAGAGATCAAGATGATATTTCAGGCATTGGGCGTGACCATAGGTACCGACGACGATTCCAAGGCTATAAATATAGATAAAATCAGATATCATAAGATTATTATTATGGCGGATGCCGATGTGGATGGAGCACATATCGCCACATTGATTATGACGCTGTTTTTCAGATATATGCGTCCGGTTATCGAGCAAGGTTATTTGTATATTGCCACCCCTCCTTTATATTCCGTGAAAAAAGGAAAAGACGTGAAGTATTGCTGGAATGAAGAGCAGCGTATGCTTTTAATCGAAGAAATGGGAGGCGGAAAAGAAACCGGATTGCAGATTTCCCGTTATAAAGGTCTCGGAGAAATGACGGCCGAACAGTTATGGGATACCACAATGGCTCCCGATATGCGAACCTTGAGACAGGTTACCATAGAAAACGCTACCGAAGCCGACCGTATTTTTTCCATGTTGATGGGGGATGACGTACTTCCGAGGCGTCAATTCATTCAGAAAAATGCCAAATATGCCAAGATCGACGCTTAAAATATCATATTGATGAAGATTACGGTATATTGTTCTTCTTCCGACAATATAGCTTCATTGTATAAAAATGCGGCGGAAGAGTTCGGTATTGCAGTCGCTTCTTGCGGCTGGACCCTCGTCTGCGGAGGGATGGATTGCGGATTGATGAAGATTGTAGCCGCTTCCGCTAAAAAGCAGGGAGGCCGGACAATGGGGATAGTTCCTCGTTGTATATTGGAAAAGTCTCCGGCTTATGAGGATTTGGACGAACTGGTCGTAACGGAAGATATGAAAGAGCGTAAATTACGCTTACGAACGGAAGCCGATGCTTTTGCGGTTTTACCCGGCGGATGGGGAACTTTGGAAGAGATTACGGAGGTCATAACCTTGAAACAATTGGGAATTCATAATAAACCGGTGGTTTTTATAAATACGGAGAATTTTTTCCGGCTTTTTTTCGATTTCATTATCCGGGCAAAGAGAGAGGGATTTATAGACAGGAAATACGATGAATTATACCGTATTGTAGCGACTCCGTTCGAAGCTGTGGAATATGTAAAGACGTATGTACCTCGTGAACGAGTTCTAAAATATTAGCATACCTTTGGAGAAAATTTATTTTCGATTTTTCTAAACAATAATTAAGATGAATAATTTGAAATCCAATTCCGTACAAAATTATTTAGTCCCTTTTGTCATTATGGTCGTATTAATGGCACTTATCGGATTGATTACAAGTATTAATCAACAGTTTCAAAATCCGATGAAGGCAGCTTTCCTTATCAAGGCGGGAAATTTGACATTTACGCTTACGACTTTGTTGAATTTTTCCTTTTTTTCCGCTTATTTGATTATGGGTACTTATAGTGCCAGGATGATCGACCGTATCGGTTATAAGAAGACTTTAATCAGAGCCTTGATTATTTTAGTGGGAGCCATAGCCTGTTACGAATTGGCTGCATTTTATTTCGACCGTTTCGAAGCGGACTGCTTCCGGGAAGTGATCGAGGCTAAACGCTTGGATGCATCGTATGTTTATACGGGAGAAGTAGAGGTTCCCGTGGCTTATTATATATTTTTGATTGCCGCTTTTATAGCCGGCTCCGCATTGACTTTCATGCAGGCCGTAGTGAATCCCTATCTCATAGCATGCGACGTAAAAGGAACGAGTGGGGTACAGCGACAGACTATAGCCGGAGCGGCTAATTCTTTGATGACTACCTTGGGTCCCTTGTTAGTGGCTTATATCATTTTCAGGGGAAGAGGAGAGCTGGATATGGATATTACTTCTCTTTATCTTCCTTTTTGCGTTTTGATACTCATCGTAGCGGCAATAGCTTTGGTGCTTCCGCGGTTGAATCTTCCGGAAATCGCAGGAACCCGTGCCGAAAACGACGAACATCTTCCCAAAAGCGTATGGAGTTTCAGACATTTGAAATTGGGAGTAATCGCCATATTTTTTTATGTAGGCGTAGAAGTTGCGGTCGGAGCCAATATCAATTTGTATGCCACATCTCTGGATTATACCATAGCAGAAGGGGCGAAGATGGCTTTCCTTTATTGGGGAGGTATGTTGATAGGACGTTTATTGGGCAGTTTTATCAGTAAGATTTCCGCTAATGTGCAACTTCTGTTTACTACTCTTATGGCTGCGTTATTGGTCGTGGCATCCATTGTTACGGGAAATCCCTGGCTGTTGGTAGGTGTCGGGCTTTTCCATTCCGTTATGTGGCCGGCTATATTCGCCATGGCTATAGAAGGTTTGGGGAAATATACTTCAAAGGCTTCGGGGGCTTTGGTTATGGGGGTCGTAGGAGGGGCTATTTTGCCTCTCGTACAAGGCGGATTTGCAGATCTTTTGGGCAGTTGGAAAATTACATGGCTGATTGTAGTGGCCGGAGAACTCTATTTGATGTATTATGCTTTGGCCGGATATAAGGTAAGACAACGGGAGGTCGAATAATTTTTATAACAATCGAGAGTTTCTACGGCTCTCTAAAAACAATTTTACCCCTGTCGAGCAATTATCGACAGGGGTAAAATTGTAAAACGGACGTATATCACTCCATCAGACCTCTTCCGCTTTTATGAATTTCATCATTGTCGTTTAGTTGACGTACCGCTTTATCCAATACGCCGTTGATAAAGGAACCGCTTTTGGGAGTACTATAACTTTTGGCGATTTCTATGTATTCGTCCAAAGTGACTTTTATCGGAATAGACGGGAAAAACTTAAATTCGGTTACGGCAGCCGACATAATGATTTTATCCAATTCCGATATGCGGTCGATTTCCCAATTTTTAATGAGCGGAATCAGTATTTCAATGTTTTTACTGTGGTTCAACAGAGTTTTCGTCAAGAGCTCGTTTGCAAATTGCATATCCTCTTCGGATTGAAAGATGTTGATGAAAATACGATCTTCCGGAAGAGCATCCGCTTCGATGTTTTTCAAGGTTTTATACAGCATGCTGAGCACCAATTCGAAATCATCGTTCCAATAGATGGATTTATCTTCCATGATTTCGTAGAATAATTTGTCTTCGGCAATAATATGGTAGAAAAATTTTAGAACGAATTCGCGTTCTTTCTCGAAACTCGTTTCCGGATCTTCCATATATCTTCGGTAAATGTCGGAATCCGTCAAGGATTTATAAAAATATTCTATACTTTCGGTGTTGTCGTTCCAACTGATTTTATGTTCCCTGATATAGGTTAAAAAAGATTTGTTATTTTTTATGGTATTGAGAACGGCATTGTCGCAGAATTTCATATTCGGATTAAGATCTTCGGCCGTTGCCAACAGTTTGAATTTTTTTTGGTCGTTTTTCAGAAAGGCGAAATCTTGTATTTCCGTCATCAACATCAGGGTTTGATAATAGAGATCGTAGCTTTTTTCAATACTTTTTTTCAGATTGCGTTCGATTTCGAACAAATTCGCATCCTCTCTGTTGCTGTATGCATATAAAAGTTGTATCACTTTTATGCGTATTAATCTTCTGCTCGTCATAATTCCCTTAAAAGAACCGTTTAAAAATCAAGACTGCAAATTTAATTATAAAAATCGATACTTGGTTTTCTGCATACGGAATTAATTTTAATATTATGCGAAACAAATACGACTGATACCGGAATCCGCATACTCGATGCATCCCTTCATTTATTTGATATTTTAGAAGTTTTTTGTAATTTTGTCCGGATTGTTCGGGATATCGGATTGGGAAGAACAAGAAGTCCGGACTAAAATATTTTACGAAAAACTATCGTACAAAAACACCTATGATAAAATTTCTTTCCATCAGCAATTTTGCTTTAATCGATAAAGTCGAAATCGGTTTTTCGGGAGGTTTCTCCGTCGTTACCGGAGAAACCGGAGCAGGAAAGTCCGTTATTTTGAATGCGTTATCTTTGGTATTAGGGGAAAGAGCCGATGTTTCGCTTTTGATGGATAAAAATGTCAAATCCGTAGTGGAACTCGTCGTTTTTTCAGAGGATGAAAAGCTTAAAACATGGTTTGAATTCAATGATCTCGATTATTCTCCGGATATTATTTTAAGAAGGGAGATATATCCCGGAGGGCGTTCTCGCGGTTTTATAAACGACAGTCCGGTAAATAATGCGATTTTGAAAGAATTCGGGGATTTTTGTATCGATATACATTCTCAAAACAGGACATTTCTGATGTCCGATATGTCCTACCGTACTTCTTTAGTCGATGCATATTGCGGCATTTCGTCCGAAGTAAGGGCATTTTCGACGGCCTATGAGGCATGGTCCAAATACCGGAACGAATATATTCGCAAAGTAGAAGAAGCGGAGAAAAGAGAGAAGGAGAGAGAGTATTTGAGTTTCAGATATTCCCAATTATGCGAGGCCGATTTGAAAACGGGAGAAGGGCTGAAATTGGAAGAAGAGGCGAAGATTTTATCCAATACGGAGGAAATAAGAAAGAGATTGGGTAATTTGTTTTATATGCTTCGGGATGCGGATTCGGCGATTCTCTTATCTTTAAAAGATGCCCTTAAGGAAATGAACGGATTGACCGGAATTTATTCTCCGGCGGAGGATTATGCCGCTCGGTTGGATTCGATTATTCTTGAACTGAAAGATATTGCCGACGGTGCCGAGCATGATTTCGAGTCTATTACGGGAGATGAGGCCGGTTTGGATGCGGTGAATGCCCGATTGAACGAATTGAACGATTTGGTTTTCAGATATAGGGTAAAAGATTTTGATGCATTGATAGACGAAAGAGAGCGTTTGGAGGTATTACTCAAAGAAATGGATGTTTCTTCCGAAAATATTCGGAGGATGAAGATCGTTGTAGAAGAGATGGAAAAAGATTTGGAGGAGAGAGCGGAAATTATTCATAAACGACGTGTGGAAGCGAAAGATTCGTTGGAGGAAGGACTGAAATCCTCGTTGAAAAATTTAGGTATCAAACATGCGGAATTCGAGGTGGAAATAAAGGCGGGGAAAAAGATATCAATTATGGGGAAAGACGAGGTGAATTTTCTTTTTTCCGCAAATAAAAATCAAAAACCGGTAGCTGTGGAAAAAGTGGCTTCGGGAGGAGAACTTTCGAGAATCGTCTTTGCTATCAAATATATGATGTCCGATAAACTCGGACTTTCCGCTATAGTATTCGATGAAATCGATACGGGACTTTCCGGGGAAATCGCTTTGAGGATGGGACGTATGATGCGTGAAATGGGAGATAAAATGCAGGTGATATCCGTAACTCATCTTCCGCAAATTGCAGGTCTCGGACAACATCATTTTAAAGTATATAAAGAAGACGATGCTCGGCAAACCTTTTCTAAAATTACTTTGCTTAATAAAGAGGAAAGAGTGGAAGAGATTGCTTCTATGATAGGGGGGGAAGAAAAGGATAAAACTTTATCGGCGGCAAAATCTCTTATAGATCCGGAATATTTTGAAAAATGATTAGGATTTTTTGTTTTGATTTATTAGATTTGTTGGTAGTTCGTGATGTTTTATATAAAAATTGAAGCTATGAGAAGTTTATCTGCCGTATTGGCATTTTTGGGAGGTGCTCTTACCGGAGCCGTATTGGGCGTTTTATTTGCTCCCGGCAAGGGAACGGATACTCGAGAAAAGATTGCCGAATTATTGCGGGAAAAAGGCATTAAATTGAGCAAAGAGGATTTTAAGGATTTGGTTAATAAAATCACTGAAGAAGTCGAAGAAAAGGTGGAACTTATAAAAGAAAAGAAAGAGGAACTTAAAGAACGGGCAAAGATTTCGTGATGTTTTCCGATAAAACGCCAAAAAACGATTCCAAATCTCTTTTTTTAGAGGAGATTCGGGATTATATACGGCTTCAAGGCTCGTATATACGCCTTGAATTTGTGGATAAGTTATCGATGATTATATCTATTTTGATGACTTTCGTATTGGTCGTCGTTTTCCTGTCCTGTTTCTTTTTTTATTTGAGTTTCGGACTTTTATATCTTATGGCGGAAAATTTCGGAACGATGTTGCCGGGAGCCTTGATTATCGGAGGCATATATCTGATATTGGTGGTATTGGTATTTTGTTTCAGAAAAAAACTCATATTGAATCCCTTGATAAAGATTCTCGCCTCCGTAATTTATGAGGATAATAAAAAAATGAAATAAATATGTCAAGCCGCAAAAAAATTCCCGATTCGAGAATAAAACCGATTTCTTCGGTCGAAGAATTAAGAGAGGAAAAGTCGTATATTTTGGGCGAGATTCGTAAACAAGGAGATGTGGTTTCCAAGAAGTACGGTTATATTACCCGTATGGTCGATTACGGAAGTTTCGGATTGGAAAAACTCTTTAATTATAGTTCGCATTATTCGCTACCGGTTGTAAGCAAGTTCTTATGGGGAACATTTACAGCTTATAAGATTTTCTCCTTGTTTAAAAAACGTAAAAAATAGTATTGTATTAATAAATAATATATAGATGTCGGGTAAAAAAGGGGGAACGGATGTGTCGACAATAGAATACGGGCGTATACCGCCGCAAGCGACGGATTTGGAACAAGCTGTTCTGGGCGCATTGATGTTGGAAAAAGACGCTTTCGTTATTGTAGGAGATATTCTCAAATCCGAAAGTTTTTACGATCCGGCTCATCAAAAAATTTTTGCAGCCGTTCAGGCATTGTTCAGAAACGGAGCGCCTATAGATCAGTTGACGGTAGGAGAAGAACTTAAGAAAAAGGGATTATTGGAAGATATAGGCGGCCCTTATTATTTGTCGCTTCTTACCTCTAAGGTGGCTTCCGCCGTGCATATAGAGTTTCATGCCAAAATCATAGCTCAGAAATATATTCAGCGCAAATTGATAGGGGTATGTACGGAACTTCAGCAAATGGCCTATGACGAATCGGTAGACGTTTCCGATCTTATAGACAAATCTCAGAAAGCGGTTTTCGAACTTTTCGACGATGATATGAGTAATAAAACCGTCGAGATTCGGGATATTATCGAGGAAGCCATGCGAGGAATCGAATCCGCTTCGGAACAGACCGACGGTATAAGCGGAGTGCCTTCGGGATTTACCGCTTTAGACGGAATGACTCATGGATGGCAACCTTCCGATTTGGTGATTATAGCAGCCCGTCCGTCTATGGGAAAAACGGCTCTCGTTTTGAATATGGCAAGAAATATGGCTATCGATTATCATGTTCCGGTTGCTTTTTTTTCTCTTGAAATGTCAGCCGTTCAGTTGGTAAATCGTTTTATTGCCAGTGAAACGGAGTTGGGGGCGGAGAAATTGAAACGGGGAAATTTATCTCAGGAAGATTGGAAGCATTTGCATTCCAAAATTAAAGTATTGGAAGATGCGCCTATTTATATAGACGATACGCCGGCATTATCCGTTATGGATTTAAGAAGGAAGTGTCGGAGATTGAAACAAAAGTACGATATCCGTTTGATCGTTATCGATTATCTTCAGTTGATGACTGCCGGAATGGATTTGAAGAACAATAGGGTACAAGAGGTCAGTATTATATCCCGTTCTCTAAAGGTGATCGCCAAGGAGTTGAATATCCCCGTTTTAGCGCTTTCCCAGTTGAACCGGGGCGTGGAATTACGTACGGGAGATAATAAAAAACCCATGCTGGCCGATTTGAGAGAGTCCGGCTCCATAGAGCAGGATGCCGATATCGTATTGTTCATTCATCGTCCCGACTATTACGGAGTGTCGGAAGATGAAGAAGGAAACGATGTAAGAGGAATTACGAAAATTATCGTAGCAAAACATCGTAACGGAGCCGTAGGCGAAATCAATCTCCGCTTTAATTCGGCCATTGTCCGCTTCGAAAATATAGGTAATAACGGATTTTTACC
Source organism: Marinifilaceae bacterium (assembly GCA_041846495.1). Lineage (GTDB taxonomy): Bacteria > Bacteroidota > Bacteroidia > Bacteroidales > Marinifilaceae > JBGZEX01. Next base: position 8,418 of record JBGZEX010000063.1, on the reverse strand, counting down.
GCAAACGCTTACCATACAATCCAGTCTGAATAATGAAGACAGTGCCTTTGAGAGTAAAGTTGCTCTGGATACGGGTTTCGATAGACCTCCATTTTAATGTCGTATGAGAAATAGATTGTTTTTTCTTATCCTCTATTTTATATTTTGGATATTTTTCAGTTGTCTGGCGAGAGGATTGTTTTTGATTTTTCAGAATCTGGAATTCGAAGGGGGCCGGGAATTGCTCAAAGTGTTTGCCTACGGTTTGCGTATGGATGCTTCGCTTTCCGGCTATGTGGTAATGTTGTCCTCCGTCTTTATGGTTTTCTTTATCCTGACTTATAGAAAATGGGCACGAGTTTTTTTCGCGGTATTTACTTTTGTACTTATCGCTGTTTTTTCTCTCATTATCGTATCGGATTTGGAATTGTTCAAAGCTTGGGGATATCATATGAATTCTTCCGTATTCGAATATTTGAAAACGCCGAAAGAAGCAATGGCCTCCGTTTCTTCGATAAGGTTGGCGGGACTTGTCGGTCTTATCGGCGGATTGACATTTATCGGTTTCTATCTCTACCGGCGTTTGATAGCTCCTTTTTTATCCGTTTCCCGTTTTTCTCCCGTCCGTTGGTATGAAGTGCCGTTTTTTTTGATTTTCGGAGGAGTTATGCTGCTGCCCATAAGAGGCGGTTTCGACGTAGCTCCCATGAATGTGGATTTCGTATATTTCTCCCGTAATTCTCATGCCAATCAAGCGGCGATCAATCCCGTATGGAATTTTTTATACGAGGCGGTTCATCATTCGAAGCGTATTAGAAAATATCGTTTTATGGAAGACGGAGAAGCCGTTGCCGTTACGGATTCTCTTTACGGGAGAAAGGGAGATTTCGATTTTTTGATTTCGCAGTCTCGTCCCAATATCGTACTCTTGCTTTTGGAAAGTTTTACGGCCGATGCCATCGGAGTCCTCGGAGGAGAAGCTATTACTCCCAATTTGGATATGTTGGCGAAAGAAGGAGTATTATTTCGCAATATTTATGCAACCGGAAATCGTTCCGATCGGGGAATTGCCGGTGTAATCAGCGGATTTCCTTCTTTCCCCTCGGCTTCGGTATTGTCTCGCCGTCAGTTATTGCCTTATTTGCCTTATTTGCCTTTGGATTTGGAAAAAAAAGGTTATAAAACGGCATTTTATTATGCGGGAGATTTGAATTTCGCCGGTTTCCGTTCCTATACGGGACAGGGATTCCGCTCTTTGGTTACTCAGGACGATTTTTCGGGAGAATCTTTGAAACACAAGTTCAAATGGGGCATACACGATGAATTTATGTTCGAACGTTTATTCGAAGATATCGAGACTGCGGAATCTCCGTTTTTTTATATGGCATTCAATATGAGCAGTCACGAACCTTTTGACGTGCCGGGGAAGGTGCGGATAGAAGGCGGAGATACCAAACATCGTTTTATGAATTCGGTTGCTTATACGGATGCCTGCTTAGGAGAATTTACGGATAAACTGAAAGCTTCCGGCATATGGGAGAATACTTTATTGGTTTTAGTTGCCGACCACGGAGTACGTTATATGGGCAATCAATCTCCGGATGATGCGAGCATGTATCATATACCTTTGATATTCAGCGGTGGTGCCGTAAAGGAAAAAGGCCGGATCATCGAAACTTACGGCAGTCAGACGGATGTGGCCGAAACTCTTTTGCAACAATTGCAAATCGAAGGAGAAGATTATCCCTACGGCAGGAATTTGTTGGCCCGTTCCGAGGATTCGGCTTTCGCTTTCTTTTGCTATGCAAACGGAGTGGGGATGATAAGGCCGGGAAAAGAAGTTTATTTTTATTATCCGGATACGGATAAATACAAACCGGAAAACACACCGGCTTCGATAAAAAGATATCTTAAGGCTTATCTTCAATCCATAGATATACGTTTGAATATAAAGCCCTGATGCTTATTAACGACGGAAATTTCGGGGGGTAAGACAATGGGGATTTCCCAAAAAACGGGGAAGCAGCATCGGAGCAGTCGAACGGGAAGGACATATATCGATACCTCCCCTTCGCGTATACAAGCAGGAAATGTTGAGATGTTCCGGTTTGGAACAATCGTATATTCTTTTGAATATCATCTCGCATATTTCTTCGTGGAAATGATTTTCTTCGCGTAAAGATACGATATAGCGGAGCAGGCTGAGGGGAGACGGACATAGGTTCCCGCAGAAATCGATGTAAACGCTTCCGTAGTCGGGTTGTGCCGTTATTTTGCAATTGCTTTTCAAAAGGTGCGTACAGAGTTTCATTCGGCGCCTTGTCGCGGTATTTTCCATTCCTTCTTCAAGCAGGAATGGAGATTCCTTGTAATGCGTAAACGGAGCGGATGCTATTTCCGGAATGGTTTCCATAACGATATAATCCGAAAATTCATCCCTCTCCCGCACAAGCGGATAAGTAAAGAAACCGACTTTAACTTCACTCTCTATACGCCGGGAGATATCCTCGGCAACTAATTTCTTATAATTGGAGATGGCTTCCGCATCCGAATCGCCTAAACGCTCCATGCCGAAAGATCCCGTGTAAAGTTTGAGCGATTTGCTTTCGATTATACGGGGAGAGGAGGCATCGTATACGATTTTTAATATACCTGTTATCGGCATGCCGTTCTCTTTTAAAAAGGTGGATTCGTATACATGCCAACTGTCGAATCCGCAAAATTCTTTTCCCGTAATATCGTATTTTTTCCTGTTTTCTTTGCGTTCGACGGTGAATAAAATATCCGGACAATATTTTTTAGGAAATACGGTCTCTTTTCCTAAAATGAGAGACGACTTTGTATTTTTTTCCTCAACCTCCATATCGGTTAGAAATTTTGCATATTGTATAATTTGGTATATAAGCCGTTTACTGCCAGAAGTTCCCTATGAGAACCTTGCTCTACGATACGCCCGTCTTTGAATACGCATATGAAGTCCGCATTTTTTATGGTGGATAACCTATGGGCGATAACGATGGAGGTTCGGTTATCCATGAGTTTGTCGAGGGCTTCCTGCACTAATTTTTCCGATTCCGTATCGAGAGCCGAGGTCGCTTCATCCAATATCATTATAGGCGGATTTTTCAATACGGCTCTTGCAATACTGAGACGTTGGCGTTGGCCGCCGCTCAATTTGTTTCCTCTGTCTCCGATATTGGTTTGATAGCCTTTTTCCGTATTCATTATAAAATCGTGGGCGTTTGCTATACGGGCGGCATTTTCGACATCGGCCTGAGTGGCATTAGGAACACCGAAAGCTATGTTGTTGAATATCGTATCGTTAAAAAGTATGGGATCCTGATTTACATTGCCCATAAGTTCGCGGAGACCTTTGATGGAGAGGTCTCGTATATCTACTCCGTCTATGATAATAGCTCCTTTGCTTATATCGTAAAAACGGGGCAAAAGGTCGACGAATGTCGTTTTACCGGAACCGGAAGGTCCCACCAAAGCAACCGTCATCCCTTTGGATATCTTTAAATTCACCGACGAGAGTACGGGTTTGTTGTTCGAGTAAGAAAAGTCGACATTGCGATATTCTATGGCCGAATCGAATCCCCGGGGAACGATGGCATTATTCTTTTCGGCTATCGTATTTTCCGCTTCGGCAATCATATCGATACGTTCGATGGCGGCAAGTCCTTTCTGTATATTGTAATAGGCTCCGGAGAGATTTTTTGCCGGATTGATAATGGAATAGAATAGAGCTATGTAGGCTATGAATTCCGGAGCACTGAGGTTTCCGCTATTGTTTAGAATAAGGGAACCTCCGAACCATAATACGATGACGATAACGATGGTCCCTAAAAATTCACTCATAGGATGGGCCAAAGAACGCCTGCGCATTAATCGGTTTTGAATACGTCTGTAGGCTTCGTTTTCCGTGGAAAATTTTCCGTTTACCTTTTCTTCCGCATTGAAGGCTTTGATGATTCTGAGACCGGAAAGGGTTTCTTCGATTATGGAAAGGATTTCTCCCATTTTAATCTGTCCTTCCATGGATTCTTTCTTCAGGGATTTTCCGATTTTTCCTATAATTCCTCCCATAACCGGAAGCATTACGAATACGAAAAGCGTCAACTCCCAACTCATCATCAGCATGGCGGAAAGATAGACGATGATCAGAATGGGATTTTGAAAAAGGATTTCCAATGAACTCATGACGGAATTTTCCACCTCTTGCACGTCTCCCGTCATCCTTGCCATAATATCTCCTTTGCGTTCATCCGAAAAAAACGAGAGCGGGAGAATGATGATTTTTGAAAATATTTTTTTGCGGATATCCCGAACGACTCCGTTACGTATATAAATGAGTTCGTATGAAGCCATAAAAGCCATTCCCGTTTTTAAAAACGAAGCAATGACGGCAATAACTCCTACGAACAGGAGCGTATTAGTGGCTCCGTATTCGATTTTTATTCGGGTAATATAGTAATAGAATATTTGCTTTATGGAATCTATATTCCAAGCAAAGGGTATTATTTCAGTCACTTCCCGTTCCGTACCGAACAATATGCCTAAAAGCGGAGTAAGCATAACGAGAGATAAGGTACCGAACAAAGCATGGAGTATATTGTATACGATACTTTTAACAAGTCTCCATTTATAAGGCGGTATGAATCTGAAAAATACCGAGAAGAGATCCTTCATAAAATATAAAATTTAATATACTCCCGTATAATTCAGAGGAGTGATCTTTTTGAGGTCTTTTTTTAATTTTTCGGATATTTCCAAGCCGTCTATAAAGTCCGCAATATCTTTTCCGCTTATTCGAGTATTGGTCCTTGTCAGGCTTTTCAGAGATTCGTACGGATTGGGATAACCTTCTTTTCTCAATATCGTTTGGATGGCTTCGGCTACTACCGCCCAATTGTTTTCCAAATCCTTTTCGATGGCAATGGGATTTATGATAAGCTTATCAAGGCCTTTAAGAGTGGATTTCAAAGCGATAATCGTATGACTCAGCGGGACGCCGAGATTTCGAATTACCGTAGAGTCGGTCAAATCCCGTTGAAGCCGGGATATGGGAAGTTTATTGCCTATATGTTCGAACAGAGCATTGGCAATGCCGAGATTTCCTTCGGAGTTTTCGAAATCGATGGGGTTTACTTTATGCGGCATGGCGGACGAACCTACTTCTCCGGTCTTGATTTTTTGTTTGAAATACTCTGTGGATATATAAGTCCAAAAGTCTTTATCCAAATCCAAAACGATATTATTGATTCTTTTCAGGTTATCGCAGGCTGCCGCCAAATTGTCGTAATTCGAAATTTGAGTCGTATAAGTTTCCCTTTCTATCTTCAGTTGTTCGTTTAAAAAATCGTATGCGAAAGCAATCCAGTCGATTTCCGGATATGCTGCATGGTGGGCATTGAAGTTGCCGGTAGCTCCTCCGAATTTTCCGGATATCGGAACTTTTTTTAAAAGTTCCAATTGTCGTTGGATCCTGTAGGAAAATACTTTAATTTCCTTACCCATTTTAGTGGGACTTGCCGGTTGACCGTGCGTTTTGGCCAGCATGGCGATATCCTTCGTACCTTCCGCCATTTCTTCCAGCTTTAAAATGAGTTCTTCTATGAGGGGATAATATACGTTGTGGATTGCATCCCGGAAAAGGCAGGGGACTGCCGTATTGTTGATATCCTGGGATGTAAGACCAAAATGTACGAATTCTTTGTATTTGCCGAGATTCAATGCGTCGAATTTTTCTTTTATAAAATATTCGACGGCCTTTACATCATGGTTGGTAACGGATTCTATCGATTTTACCTTTCCGGCATCTTCATCGGTGAATTGTCGATAAAGATCTCTTAAGTTGTCGTAATTTTTCTTGTCGAACCCCTTAAGTTGGGGTAAAGGAATTTCGCATAATGCGATAAAATATTCTATTTCGACGATCAAACGGTAACGTATCAATGCGGCTTCCGAAAAATATTCGGACAAATCGCATACTTTCTCTCTATATCTTCCGTCGATAGGAGATATTGCATTTAATGATTGCATGATTCGATTCTTTTTGCTAATTCCCTACAAAATTAAGAAAAAGATTTGAGTTATCGTTTTTTCAATGCTCAAGAAAATATATTATCTCGCTTATGGCCGATTCCATCTTTGGGCTTGTCGGGAGGGTTAATATATTTTTCATTTAGAAGGCTATTATCGATCGGGCGGCATAACCATTTGAAGAATGAGTTCCCTGTCGTTTATTGAGATAGGTAAAACCTATTTCTGTTTGTGTGATGCGGACACAACATGCCGTACCGTCGTTTTTGGCTTCATTGCAGGCCCATAGATACCAATAGATTTGTCCATCTCCCGGCAAATAAAAGTAGTTTGAGGTATCCGGCCGTCGCTATAATATTGACCTAAAATCGGGTTGTAGGCACTACTGAAATAATCGGTAAATCTTTTGAGATATTTTCTCTTTTCTTCAGCCGAATGGAAAAGCCAACTCAAAGTATATACATTGCCGGAATATTCTCATAGGCATATTGCCACCAATATCCGCCGTATTCCATAGACAATGGTATTGCGGCTTTACTTCCTCTATGATTATAGTAGTTTTTATACGTATACTCTTTTAAGTATTTTTCATTCAATGTTTTACAAATTATTAGGCCGTCTAAATTATTCATCATCGTCAGTGGAGCCGTAGCATCGATATGTTCAAACAGATTGTCTGTTTCCGGATAATCGGCATTGTCCGGTCCCCAAGGCGTAGGCCATGCAGCATCGCGCAAGGCTACGGCATATCCGTGTTTATATCCTTTTTGGCGATCATTATCGCTGGTATAATTGCTGAAAATCAAAGCTACGGGATATTTGTCGTAATGATATTCTAAGGGGCCCCATGTCCCGTCGTTATAGAGATAGTCTCCGATATTCGGTTTCCGGTCGTCGGATTTGAGTTTTACGGTTTTTGCTACGACTTTTTGAGCAGGAAAAGCTTTGTCTTTAATATGGAGATGTCTGCGAAAAGTGTTATTATTGCAACATTTAGTTTCTATCGAAAGATTGCCGGAGAGTTTGTCGTTTGCAGGAGATACGATATATATGCTAGCTTTGCCTTCTGAAAATGCAATATTGGAAGTCTTGGGACTGAAAAAAGTTATACCGGTATATTGGCAAGTTTTTGTATTGTTTCCAAATTCAAAGAAAGCCTTATCGGCGAATACGCTTTTATCGGTGGAGATCGCTGGTATATAAATAAATGACAAATCGGTAAGAATATTCCCCGGCGATGTAGAAGTTTCGTCGATAAAATCTATACGAATAACACACATTTGATGCCGAAACTCCAAGCCCGAAGCTACACTCCCTTCCGCATAGAGTAAGTCATAATCGGCAATTTTTTCAACTTTCCCGTTTTGTTCGGATAGATCGACATTTACTTTCATCTTGTTATCACCTATCGAAACTTCGATTTTATCCGTATCCTTATTATTTACGGCATACAACCTGCTTGTTTTAAAAGCTTGGGCATCTGCGCCGGTTTCTACGGTCCCGTGAAAGATGGCCGAATTTCCATTTGTCGATGCTACGGAAAGTTCGGCTGTTTTCAATGTGCCTCCGCTTACGTAGGCCACTGTCAGCTTGTCGTCAGTCTCCCAAGTGGTTTTAAGACCGTTTACATTGTCTTTAACTACTATTGTACGCGTCTTGCCTTTTGCCATATTTTCTCCGGGATTATTCAATCTTGCATTGAGTGAAACTTTATAGCCTGTATTATCCGGTTCGATTTTATTGATTTCATCCTGCTTCGAGCAAGACTAAAAAGCTAAAGCAATAATCATATACCCCCTATAGATATATGCTAACTTTTTATTAATCGATCTTCTCATAAATTTATTATTTATTCTTTTACACGTTATCATCGCTCCATTCGTCATTGTCGGATTCATCGTTATCCAATGTCCAGTCCTCGATTTTTCCCGATATACAAATAATATGATTCGTTTCCATATTGATGATTTCAATTTCGGGTTTTTGATATATTTTCCTTTTCATATAATTATTTTATATTTAATATGCGTTTATATTATTTGTTTTCAAATTTAATAGTATTGTCAAATCTCGATTAATTTCTTTAGTATCGACAAACGATTTTCCCTGTATTTTTTGATAACCTTTAAAATTTAATCCGTGAAGTTAAAACATGAACGATACAATACATATTCTTCGATTTGTCTTTGTTTGCTTGCCATCCCAATACGGCTTTGGCAGTTTTGCAATCTTTTTCTTTGTCTTTTTATACCTGAATTCCTATCTATGTATAGGTTTACGGATATTGATTAATTTAAAATTATATTGCTGTCCGGTAAAACTTCTTCTGTCGTATAAAATTTAGGGCTGACACTTCTCACGATGTACCAGCCCTTTTGGTTATCTTTGAGTTGC
>JBGZEX010000062.1:0-14060 GCA_041846495.1 Marinifilaceae bacterium | reverse complement strand
GGGGTATGGAAATTAATCATATATGGTGACAGATCGGAGGAATACGGGCTGTAAAATCACAATAATAGGTGATTGATTCTTCGAGCCGAAGAATGTACTTTTGCCGAAAAACCGAGAATGGAAGATGAGAGGTTTGCCGTTGTATATTGCATTGTTGGGGGTTTGTTTTTGTTGCGGTATTTCCGCTCAGCAGAAGGCCCGAATATTGAAAGGAGTTGTGAGGAATTTACGGGGGGAGGCCGTAGCGGGAGCCGTAGTTCGCTTCGAGGCAAGCTCGTATGCGACAGTGACGGATGAGGAAGGTCGTTATACATTGTCCGGGAGTTGGGAAGAGGGCGGTGTCGTGAGTTTTAGTTTCGTGGGAATGAAAAAGGTGCGCATTACTTATCGGGGGCAAAAGGAAATCGATGTTTTCATGGAGGAAAAGGCGGAAATTTTGGAGGAAGCGCTGATCGTGGCCCGTCCCAATATAAACGAGTTAGATATACGGGAGCGGTCGGGTATTGTGCAACGGGTGGATATGAGACGCCTCAACAGCAAACCGATGTTCAATATGCCGCTTGCTCTCCAGGGGGCTGTTCCCGGCCTTGTGGTCATCAATACGGGAGATTTGGGACGGAAACCCAAAATCAGAATTCGCGGCAATTCTTCCTTTCGAAAGGGCGATATGGCCAACGAACCTCTTTACGTTAAAGACGGCCTTGTGATTTCGGCGGAAGCTTTTATGATGATGAATCCGGCGGATATCAAAGAAATAAAGGTGTTGAAAGATGCGGTTGCCTGTGCTTTGTACGGAGTTAAGGCCGCTAACGGAGTGATAGAAATCACCTCCGTACGAGGTAATCCGGATGGAAGGATTACAACCGTATACGCTGTGCATATGGGGATTACCGCCCGGGGACGCAGGGGCATAGAGATGATGGATACGGAGGAAAAACTCGAATTGGAAAGAAGACTTCGGAATCCGGCTGCACCCGGATACGGGTACAGCGAAGAATACTATAGGAAATACCATGCCGCATCGCCCGATTTGGAACGGCTGATAGCCTCGGGGAAATCCGTTTTGGATTCGCTTAAGGGAATCCATACCGATTGGTTCAAAGAATTGATACATGCCAATATATATCGGCAACACAATCTCTCCCTTAGAGGAGGGACGAAACAGACCTCTTATTCGATATCCCTCAATTACTCTTGTCAGGGAGGGCGTATCGAGGGTAATGATGCCAAACGTTTTGCCGCAGGGCTCAAACTCGATCAGCAAATCGGGAAATGGGGATACCTTTCTTTGTCGGCGGATGCGGCCTACGGACGTACGGATACGCCTAACGGGAGTGATGAAAGTCCGGCCGACCTCGTTTACAAACTCAATCCTTATGAAACGAAAAGAGGCAAACTCTATTCTTTTCCGAGGGGAGACTGTAGTTATGACGATATTATGCACCAATATGTCAGGGAAGCTACGGATAAAAAAGGAGGAATCGGCGGGAGTGTCAATCTCAGATTTTTCGATGCGCTGTCGGTCGATGCCGTGACCGGAGTCGACCTCCTTCTCAATGAGGATATGAGTCTTGTTCCCTCGACTTCAAGCAGCGAAAGAAACAGTTTCGAAAAAGAGGAAGCACGGGGTAAGTTGACCAAGGATAAGTCGGTAACGACGAATATAACCTCGAATATAAGAGTGACGTATGAGAAAATGATAGCCGGAATTCATCATATAGTCATAGGAGCGAATACGGACTATTATATGACAAATGCCGACCGGGTCGGAATTACCGGATACGGAGTCGGAGACCGTATGTCGCCTCCGGCCATAAATCATGCTCTTACCGGATACCGGAGACCGAAGATCGCCTCCTTTAAGGAAAAAATCGCTCAGATGGGATGGGGGATGGTATTCGGTTATACTTACGATGCCGTATACGATTTGTTCGCTACGTATAAGGCGGACGCCTCATCGGTACTTCCCGCAGGGAAGAGGTGGAATGCCGCCTGGGCTGTGGGAGCGGGATGGATTCTCGGCGAATATCCTTTATTTAAAGAGAAGGGATATATTTCCCGGCTTAATTTAAGGGCTTCTTACGGGCGAATTGCCAATTTGGCGGGCGTATCCGCAGAAGCGACCATAGGTACGTTCTCCTATACTGCGGATTATTACGCCGGAGTGCGCCGGCTCCACCTCCGGGCTCTTCCCAATTTGCACCTCCGGGCGGAGCAGACGGAGACATTCGACCTTGCTTTGTCGGCGGAGATTATGAAGAGATTTTCGATAGAAATCAATTTTTACCGCAGGGAGACGAAGGATGCTCTTTTGGATGTACCCATTGCCCTTTCTAACGGTTTCCCGACGATGAAATCCAATATAGGCGTACTCCGTAATGAGGGATACGAACTCGGCTCCCGGCTGAATATTCTCGAGAGGGGAGATTATCGTTTCACTTTACGGGGGACTTTGGCATATAATCGCAATAAGGTGGTGGATCTCTATTATACCGACCGGCTTTATACGAGCGAAACGGCATTGGTGCCGGATTACGAAACCGGAAAACCCTACGACCTCATATTCGGATTGAAATCCTTGGGGGTGAATCCTATTACGGGACTTCCCGTATTTCAAGGGGCCGGCGGAGAAGAGATTTCCGCCATACGGAACGTATCCAAGGAAAATATCTTCTCCCTGGGACACGGAACGCCGCCTTTTTCCGGTTCGGTAAATTTCGGTTTTTCCTGCCGGAATATCGATTTCGATATGGATTTCTACTATGTTTTCGGAGGGATGAAACCCTATGGTTTTGCATATGTACGCTCGATGAGCGACTCTTATAAAAATGCCATCAAAGGACAATTGCAGAATATGTGGTTTAAGAAGGGAGACCGGGATAAATACTATCATTCTCCCTTTTACAGCTCTTCGGCCATAGCTTCCTTGACTTATCCGAATACGAGGACGGTAGGTAAAAGCGATTTCCTCCGGCTTTCCATGCTTTCTTTACGCTACCGGGTTCCGGGAACCTTTCTTCGGAAGTATTGCCCCGTTATCAGATATGCGAATGCGGCATTTCAGGCTTCCAATCTTTTTACCCTTACGCCTTACGGAGAATCCGATCCCGAGACCGGCTCTTTGGCCGGGACTCTTCAACCCGTATTGACGCTTAATTTGAACTTGACTTTTTAATTTTCGCATGATGTATTCCTTAGTATACAATTGTATTTATCGGGTGGTTATCAAACAAATACCGTTTTTTTTATCGCTTTTCTATCTGTCGTGTTCTCTCAATATTCCTTACGAAAATCAGTTTTCCGATCCGGATGCCATATCGACGCCCGAAAAAGCGAGAGAACTTTTGGCTACGGCTTACGCCCTGCTACCCGATGCCTCTTTCGAACTTTCCATGTTGAGCGACGATTTCGAACCGACCGAACTCCTTTCCAAGAATGTAGGTTTGAAAGAGCTTTACGAATGGGCACCTCTGCCTGTGGAACATCTTGCACTTTCCTTATGGCAAGGTTATTATGCGGCCGTAGGCGGGGCGAATGCCGTTTTGGAGCGGGTGCGACTGCTCGCCGGAGATACGCCCGGAGAAAAAGAAGTTATCACGGGAATTATTGCCGAGGCTCATGTGCTGAAAGCCTATGCCTTTTTCAATCTCCTCCGGCTTTTCGCTCCCGATTATTCCGATGGAAACGAAAGAGAGGGAATTCCTCTTAAAAGCAAACTCGAGCTGGAATCTTTGCCCCGTGCCACCATCAAGGTGTGTGCGGACAGTATCCGGACATTATTGATGCAAGCTTTGGCATCGAATTACGAAAGCCGGAACGAATACTGGTTTTCTCCCCGGAGCGCGTATTATATATTGGCGGAATTGGAACTTTATACCTCCAATTACGATAAGGCAGCGGCTTACGCTCTTGAAGTCATCCGGCAGCAGGGCGGATACGAGGTTTTGGATAAAGAGACATACCGGAAACTTTGGGGGGATTCGGAATGCCGTGAGCGGGTATTTTCGTGGTTCAATCCCAACCCCTATTACAGAGATATCAATATGACCAGGGAGCTCGGGGATTACGTCAGGGTAAATCCGTCTCTTTCGTCTCTTTACGATGAAGGCGATGTGAGGAAAGAGGCCTCCGTCTTTTCCTGTCCTTTTGTTTCGAATAAGAAGAATGCGGAACTTTGTTTCGGAAAATACAATAAAGAGAATAAAGAAGGACGTGTTTTTCATACGGTGTGCAGACAGCGGGTGTCGGGGGCTTGTTTCATTCTGGCCGAAGCCTATTGCAGAATGGGAAAGGCGTTCGAACCGAAGGCCGTCGAAGTCATGAACGAATATCTGAAACGACGGACTGCCGCCCTCTTGTCCGAAACGGGAGGAGAGCTGTTGTTGCAGAGCATATTGCAGGAAAAACGCAAAGAATTCGTCGGAGAAGGAGAACGCTATTTCGATCTGAAACGGTTGAGAAAAAATCTTATGTCCGGATGGAATAAATCCGGGACGATGAAGTTGAAAAAAATCGGAGCGGACGATTACAGGTGGAATTTCCCGATACCCTCGAAGGAATACCTGTATAACAGGAATATGAATCAGAACGAAGGATGGTCCGAAATCATTCGATAATACGAAATACGATGATTATAAACAGAAAGGAAATGAAAAATTTATGTATGAGCCTTGTCGCATATATTGTTTTGTTGCCGGCATGTTCGGTCGAAGACAGGGAGAAAGGATATGAAGGAATCAATCGGATTTATTTGTCTTTTGCGGAGGAGACTCCTTATCTCGAAGAAAGTAAGGCGAGCCCGCTTACCGTAAATATTGCCCTTACCAATCCTTTGCCGGAGGATGTCCTCCTTCGCTTTGAAGTCCTCGACGATACGCAGGGGGTAATTCGTCTCGAAGGCAATCCCGTCTCCGTCGGGGCGGGAGAAACCGAAGCATCGCTTAAAATTTATTCCAATCGCAAAAATGTTTTGACCGAAGAAACTTTTTTCAAATTGGGGATACCGAAATTGCCCGAAACGATGAAGTTGGAAAGAGAATTGTCGGTGCGGGTAAAACCCGATGCGGTGTTTATGGGACTTGACGAAAGGCAGAAGAAGTTGATAGCTTCGTATAAGTCGAAGTTCGGCATAGACCTTACGGACTGGATGGGAGTCGTGACCTGTCGTACGAAAGTGATGAGCCCGGCGAGCGAACGTTCTATTTCTTTTGCACAGGCATTTACGAAGGAATACGACGAAAAGACGATTATTACCCTTAGTGAAAAGGCTACGGAAGACATGCCCGTGCTCAAGATGGAAACAAATCCGTTCGGATTGAACGAGTATATGGGCTGGGTACTTCAGAGAGAAACGGTATTCAACGACGAATACTGGTTCGTACCCGAGGCCGGTCCGAACTATAAGGCGATAACCGAACTCCTCGATTGGAATAAGCAAAATCCGGGCGTATTTACAATGAAACTGGATAATATCAAATTATTCGATATTTCCGACGGGAAAGCGGACTTATTCTTTTTCGGAATTAAGCTAACGGGAGGCGGGGATGAAACGGAAACCGTTCCTTTCGAATATTGTTTTACTCCCTGGGAGAAACAGAAAAAATTGATAGCCGAAGGCAATGAAACGGCGAAGGAGCTGGAAGCCGTGGACGGAACCGCCGATCCCGCTTACTATCTCATGACCTATTCCGTTATGAGGGATGAGATTAAGGATAAGATTAATTTCGTTAAGCCCGAAGGACGTATGGATTTTAAAAATAAGAAAATGACTTTTCGCTTTTCTTTCAGTCATTCTCTGGCCGACGGGTATACGCGGATATATACGACTTATGAAAAGAAATAAGCCGGTTTTCAGTCTGTTGTTGGGCATGGCGATTATGTGTGCGGCCGGCTCGTTCCGGCATGGAGCCCTTGCCCGGTCCCGACCTATCCGTTTGCCGGAAACCTGTGTGGAAGGATGTCTGGAGAACGGCTTCCGTTATCTTATATTGCCTAACGCCCATCCTTCCTCCCGGGTGGAATTTCGCTTGGTATTACGGGCGGGATCTTTACTGGAAACGGAGGAAGAGAAGGGATGTGCCCATTTCCTCGAACATATTGCATTCGGAGGTACCGCCCGTTTTCCGAAACGTACTTTAGTGGAGTATCTCGAAAGATTGGGAATGAAATACGGGGAAGATATAAACGCTTATACCGGATTCGACCGTACGGTTTATATGTTTGCCGTTCCTACGGACAAAAACAGGGAGGAGGTTTTGGATAATGCCTTTCTCATCGTCAAAGAATGGATGGAAGCCATGTCGATAGACGAAGAGAAAGTCGAAAGCGAAAAAGGTATTATTCTGGAAGAATTGCGGGGATTCGATCCGGGGGACGGTTTTTATCCGCTGAAGATCGGCAACGGAATTTTCAGCCGGCGGATGCCTTTGGGCGAAGCCGGGGATATAATGCGTATGACTCCCGCCATTCTTAACGGGTATTACGGGAAGTGGTATATCCCTTCCATGGCGGCTCTTATCGTTGTGGGGGACATATCTCTCCGGGAAACGGAGACGAAGATAAGAGAGATGTTTTCCTCTTTGAGAAATCCGCCTTTTTCCACGCCGCTATCTCCGATTCCGTTAAGCTATGACAAGGGAATAAATATGATGGAGATACGGGATACGTTGCAGACGAAAACCGGAATAGAGTTGATAATACCCCATTCCGCAACGGTGGAGAGG
Organism: Marinifilaceae bacterium; assembly: GCA_041846495.1. Lineage (GTDB taxonomy): Bacteria > Bacteroidota > Bacteroidia > Bacteroidales > Marinifilaceae > JBGZEX01. Next base: position 7,338 of record JBGZEX010000062.1, on the reverse strand, counting down.
ACGGTGGAAGATGCCGTACGGCATGCGAGGGAAGCTTTGGCCGTAAGGGCTCTTCAGGCCCGTTTGGATGCTATGGGCGTGGATTGCCGCATTTCGGATCATTGGTATCTTGCCGATAAAAATCATTTTACCCTGATTGTCGAGGGGCGGGAACGCGGAGAATTGATGTCCCGGATTTCGAGGATAGCGGGGGAAATCCGGTATTTGATTGAGAGGGGTTGGGAGAAGGAGGAGTTGGAGGACGTAAAGCGGGTTTTTTGCCGGGAAAATGCCTTATCGCCGGATTTTTCCGGCAGGAGTTCCGGAATATGGTGCGACGAATTTACGGAATACTTCGTTTCGGGAGATTGCCGTATTACGGATTCCTCTCAAATGAAAGAGGTGATGCGTACGGTGGAAAGCGAGCCGGGAGAAAGATTGCAGGATTTGCTGAAGGAGTGGGTGGAGGCTATGCGGCATACCCTCTTGGCGGCATGTACGAGTCATCCGGGATTCGACGGGCCGCTTACGGAAGAGGAAATCTCCGCTTCGTGGAATAAGGGATTCGGGAGTATGCCGGCTCCTTATGTCTATGTGCGGAAGGAAAAGGATGAGGCCGGGGCGACGCCTCCTCCCGCCTGTCTTTCGGCATCTTCCCGTTTCGATTCCGCCTGCATAGCGGAAATACGGAATTACGGGAATACGGGGATTAGGGAAGTGGTGATGAAAAACGGAATCCGTTTGGTGTTGAAACCCACCGGGAGCTCCGCTCTCTTCCTGGCCTCGTTTGCTCCTACCGGTCTTTCCTCTCTTTCGGAAGAGGCATATCCCTTTTTGGAAGGTACGGCCGGATATATGGATATGGGGGGGATAGCGAAAGCCGGGAGAGAAAAACTTAACGATTTCCTTTATGAAAAAGGGATATCTCTCAATACGGCAATAGAAAATCATTGGCACGGTTTCATAGGTATGGCATCCGAGGAGAATGCGAAGGAGTTCTTCAATTTGATATACGAGAAAATATTTTATCCGGAGTTGAATTACAAAGATTTCGAAGAGGCGCGCCGGGATTTGCTGACGGCTTGCGGCAAGGAGACTTTATTGGAAAAGATGCTTAAGCGTTCTTCCGGAAGAGCGCTTGCGGCGCGTATGGACGAGTTGACCGGGGCATCGCTTCCCGCCTCTTACAGACAGCCGTTGCGGGAAGATGTGGAAAAACTCGATTTGGACAGCATAGCTTCCTTTTACCGTAAATTGTATGCCCCGACGGAAGGAACGACTTATGTGATTTGCGGAGGAAAGAATGCGGATTCTCTTATTCGGAACTTCGTTTCGGTATTCGGTTCCATCCCTTTTTCCGCCGCACCGGAGTTTAGCTGTCCGGAATTCCGTATACCCGAGGGAAAGACAACCGAAAATTTTCCCGGAGACGGGGAAGGCCGGTCGGATTTCCGATTCCTTTTCTGCGGTCGTTATCGTCCGGGACAAAAGAACACCCTGCTTTTGAAGCTGATGCGCCATATCATTCGCAACCGTCTGATTTCCGTATTGAGAGAAGAAAATTCGTGGGTATATTCTCCTTATGTTTCCTTGGGCTACGAAGGGAAACCTTACGGTACGTATTATTTTGACCTCGATGTTTCGGCGGACGGAAGCAATATGGAGAAAATCGAAAAGACCTTGCTGCAAATATTGGAACGGCTTCGTTGCGAAGAAATAAGTGAGCGGGAATTGGAAAGCATTAAAAAATCCTTCCTCATAGCCAAACGCGAGACCTTGAATGCGGAAGCGGCTCCTGCCTGGCGGACGACGCTGACGACCCTTCTGAAAAACGGAGAGACGCTGGAGGAATTCGATTCCTACGAGCGGGATTTGGAAAGTATTACGCCCGAAATGTTGTCGGAGGCTTTCAGGGAGTATATAGATATCGATAATTATATTTTGTTGTATACGGGTGATAAAAAACGGGAAAAATGATGACAGAGATAATGAAACGGATGATTTTGATTTTTTGTATATTCCCATTGGCGCTTTTCGGACAGGAGATGTCGAAAAAGCCGGCCTATGCTTTGTTCGACGATTCGGGTAAGGAGCTCGAATACGGGGAAATGCTCCGGGAATTGTCGGCATACGATGTCGTGTTCTTGGGAGAAATTCACGATTGCCCCATAGCTCACTGGATGGAATTTGAGATTATCCGCTCTCTTTACGAAATACACGGAGATGAACTGATGTTGGGAGCGGAGATGTTGGAGGCGGATAATCAGTTGATTCTGGACGAATATATGGGAGGGATGATTTCTCCGGGGCGTTTTGAGGCGGAAGCCCGGCTTTGGGATAATTACGCTACGGATTACCGCCCCCTGCTTCGCTTTGCGAAAGAGCACGGAATTCCTTTTATTGCTACCAATGTGCCGCGCCGTTATGCCAATGCCGTAAAAAATTCGGGATTGGCCGTATTGGACTCTCTGTCTGCGGAAGCGAAAAAATACACGGCACCTCTTCCCATCCCTTTTGAATACGATGCGGAAAAAAACGGGGCGGTATTCGAATCCATGCAGTCGATGGGCGGGAAATCCGGAACGGCAGGTGCCCGGAGGTTTGCAGAGGCTCAGGCGGTCAAAGATGCGACGATGGCCTGGTTTATTGCCCGGAATATCCGGAAAAAATTCGTACATATCAACGGAAATTACCACACGGAAAGCAGGGGAGGGATTATTCCCTACCTCGAACGCTACCGTCCCGCCACTACCTTCGTCACCCTCGTCACCGTGCGTCAGGAAACCCTGAAAGAATTGGATACGGAGCATCGGGGCAAGGGAGATTTCTATATATGCGTACCCGAGACCATGCCCCGTTCTTATTGAAACCGGGTTAAAACTGCAAATGCCTCCAAAGTTTTTCGTAAAACTTCCGGAGGCATTTGCGGTTTTCCGCATAAAGTTTTTTATCGGATCTCCAATTCTCCGATTACATAGGGCGAATCAAGAGAAAAGATATCGAATTTCCAGTCTTTAAAATCCAGAAAACTGGTGCATATCACCCGGTATTTACCCTTGCCGTTGAAACTATGGATGCCGTCGGCTACACTGTATTCTCCGGATACTTCATTCCATTTTTTTCCGTCGTATTTTTCAACCCTTGTTTTGAGTTCGAGTGTCACGGCTTCTTCTTTGGCGTCTATCTGCTTTTTTTCCGTATTTACACGTCCCAAAACGTATTGAGGGGCTATTTCCCATTTTTCTAATTCCGTAAGCTTTTCTTTAATGTCTTTGAGAATTTTTACCGTAAGATGATTATTCCGGCATTCGAGTTCCGAGAATCCGTCGGCTTCGGCGGATACGTCCAGTTTTTCCAACTTGTTGTCGTTGGCTAAAAGCCGTTCGAGAGAAGGCATGCGGGAGAGATCCAAACTCTTTATCCGGTTATTGTCGAGAGAGAGCAGGAATATCTCGGATTCTTGATTTTTGAAGTCGAGACCGGTCAATCGGTTGCCGGAAAGGTTTAGTGCGGTTAATTTTTTGATGTTGTCGGCGGAGAAAATCACCGATGCGAGTTTCGAGCCGTAGGCACTGAGTTTTTTCAGATTTTTGAGCATGCTTATGTCCAAAGACGTAAGTCCCGTTTCATTCAGGTTCAGTATTTTCAGTGCGGGTAAGGAGAAGGCGTAGTGCGTGAGGTCCGGATTTCCGGACAAATCCAGTTCCGTCATTCGGGGACATTCGGATAATTTCACCTCCGTCAACCGGTTATTGTTTAAGAATAAGGTGTTCAGGGAAGATAAACCCTTAAGCTCAAAAACTCCCGTAAGCTTATTGTTGTATAAGGCGACGGACGTCAATGCGGGCAGGGATGTTTCGACCGAAAATTTCTCCATTCCCATATCGGGCAGATATATGCCATCCAGACTGTTGAGCTCTCCTTTCAGAATAAACTCTTTGACGGATGTGGTTTTGACGGGTTTCCCCTCCTTATCGTATTCCCGTCTGAATTTGAGATTGTGCCGGTCTTTTAATTTCGGGAGGTCGGCAATAACGAATTTATCTATTTCTTCGCCTCCTATTTCGAAAGCCACGAGTTCCGGAAATCCCTCTACGCTGATTTCCTTAAGAGATTCGGTGCCGGAAATATTGAGAGTGTCCGCTTTGGCCTTCCCCTTTCCGTTGAGCAGGATTTTTTTGAGGAGAGGCTGGTTTGCGATAGTTGCTTTTTTAAGTCCCGCAGAGGCGATTTCGAGGCTTTCCATACTGCCGAAAAGGGCGTTGCCTTCTTTACCGCCTTCCAAATTCAATGTCAAAGACGACTTTTCTTCGGTTATGGAAAGCCGGGCGACGGCAAACTTGCCGGATTCGTTCTTCGTCCAATTTATCTCCACGCCTTTCCATTCACCGGGGTCTTCCCCTTCGAACAGATGTGCTTCGGGATTCGCCTTTGCAATAGTACGGAGAGCGGATATATCGGCCGGTACGCATTCGGCCGTTTTCTCGGGAACCTTTTTCTCGGAAGGGGCGGGGGTGTTTTCGGATTCGTTTTTTTTCGAGCAGGAGATTATGGAAATTCCTAATATCAGGACTGCCGTATACGATATCAATCGTTTAAAAAGTATAAATTTTCCTTTCATAAAATTTTGTATTAAATGGATTTATATTCTGAATGAACGGAGACAAAATTATTCCGAAATTCGAGGGTAAACAATCCCTAAAAAGAGTGATTATGGGTATTAAAATCCCTAATAATGGGGAGGAGTCGAAAAGTGTTTCCGATTGCATTTTCCCGGGGAGAGAGCCGGTTGTCGGATGGTTTCAGCTTCGTTTTTCCGTCCGGAAGGATTTTTTTAAAAATATTCGATTACCGATTTTTGTAAATTTTACGACAATTATCCGGAATTGCTTTATAAATTACAACAATATTGGCATTTTATTTGGAATTTATTTTATATTGGTTATATTTGTATCGAATCTAAATATATTTGTTTATGAAAAAACGTATATTTTCTAAACTCGTACTTTTTTTGGGCTTGTGTTTGGCGTTTATCCGCTGTTCGGATGATATTATCGATTCGACTTATGCCGGGAGCGACGACTTTTCCGCAGAAGCGCAGTCATATTTCGAGCGAACGGCAGAGGATATTCGTTTGCCCCGTATGAGTGCCCGGAGGTATGAGTTGACCAGGAGTACGGATTTGTCTTCCGAAGTGATTACTCCCAGGTGGCAGAAACAAAAGACCTTCAAATACGGGAAAGGAAATATTTCTACCGTTGAAGTTCCTTTGGCCGGGAATATTTACAGAAGAGGGATTTATTACGAAAATTATTCTCGCGGAGCCAAACTGCTTCTGGCTGCCCGGGTACACACATCTCTTGTCATTCAAAAACATCATCCCTCTGGAGAAATACGCTATTTTGTGACAACGGTTATCGAAAAGCAGAAATCTTCATGGCTTAATCCGCGAAATAAATACGATTTCGGTTATACCAAACGCAAAGGCTTGAACGGTTTGATGGTGATTTCGGATATGAAGGGCAGGATGCTCGAGAGTTTTTATTTCGAAAACGGCAGGCAACGCCGGGTACGTTTGGTATCGTCGGCCGAAAAAGACGGTATTCCCTCTTCGGAGATTATCACGGTTTTCCGCCTTTTGGGCGAACCGGCGGCCGGGATTTTTACACGTTCGGGAGAAGGAGGATTCGATAACGGAAACGGGAGTACCGAGAATCCGTTTTGCGCACTGTGTATGAAGCCGGCAAATCAGTGTGAATGTGAGGTGGAGATTGCTGTACCGCCCTTGCCCGAGCCTCCCGAAGAAGATCCGGAGGATCCGGAGGGCCCGGAAGACCCGTGGAGGTGTATCTATTGCGGAAGCCCGTATTGTTCGGGTTTCTGTAATGACGGAGGCTATATTCCTCAACCGCCCCCGGTGCCCGGAGATAATGTATGTCCTCACAGGCCGTGTGCGATATGCCGTAAAATGATTAAATTGCCGGAAGGGACACCTCTTTCTCAGAATTGCAGTTTCCATGAATATTGCGAGAATGAAGGGATGTGCATCGGGGTGAAGGTGAATATATCCCGAAGCCCGGTCACCCTCGGCGATTTCTATACGATAACTCTGGATATTACTCCCGAGGATGCGGAATGTCGCCATATAGACTATTATATAGTGGAAAACGGAGAGGAGTTTGTTTTGCCGCAGGAAGGAGGGATGTCGCGGACGCATACCGCCATGGCACGTGCCCCCGGCGATTTTCAAATAAAAGCCGAAGTTATGCGTACCGGATGTGACGGAGTTTTCAGTGGCTCGACGAATGTAAAGCATTTATTTCCGGCCCGGAACGATATTATAAAACAACGGGTCTTTCTTGACGGAGTAAAAATTGCCTGGGCCAAATCGCTTGCGGCTGCCGGTGCCTATGAATGCCGGGAATACGGAGGCGTGGTGATGATAAATACGAGAGAGGATAATACGGGCGATTTATACCGTTTCGAACATAGAGAAGGAGCCAAAACCCCTTACGGCACACCTCTCACTACCGTTGATTTGAAATATACGGAATCTCATTTCGGACCGAATCGGGGAGGCGAATATTGCGTATTGCTTTTTCATACCCATTTTCCACTTTGGAATTATAAGGGAAGTAAGCCAATAAAAAGAGAACTTGGTCCGTCCTCTCTTGACATAGAAAATCATACGGAAATTCCGGCCGAGGTTATGGATTTCCGGCATCCGAAGGGTATTATCCGGAATTCTACACCGAAAAAGGAGTATGTAAATACGGAAAAGCTGTATCATTACGGTCCCGAACGAAGAACAAAACCCATACGATAACAGAGAAATTATGAAATCATTGCTTAGTTTATTATTGATGTTTCCGGTATTTTGCGTTTTTTCTCAAAACCGTAATCTCGACGAACTTCCTCCCGGGGTGCGGGATTCTCTTCTTGTGAAAATAGCCAACGAGGCGATATCTAAATATTCCACGGGTTATCTTCGTCCGGGGAGCAAGCCTTATATCGAAGACGCGGGTTATGATATAGATAAAATTTATAAAAAAATGGCAGATGAAAGATATCTTAACAGGCATCATTATATCGTATACTATCTTCCTACTGCAGAAGAGCTTTCCGTTTATAAAAAGCCCTATCTCGTCAAGGCCATAATTCTTGCCGATATCGGCAGGGTTTCGCAGATTAGATATATAGACGATTATGACTGGGTAATTATGTATGGTTTGGAAGCGGATGACGATCCTGATGAAAAAATCATAAAACGGAAGTTTAAGCCTGCAGCGGAACGATTACAGGAAATCGAACGCGCCCAGAAACCTGTCCGTTTGGATACGACTCCTCCCCCTGAACTTG
>JBGZEX010000061.1:0-17510 GCA_041846495.1 Marinifilaceae bacterium | reverse complement strand
CCATTTCCCGTATGTCCACTCCGCCAATACGGATACAGCCCGCCTGTGGTTCCCAAAAGCGGAGCAGTAGATTGGTGATGGTGGTCTTGCCGGAGCCTGACGAGCCGACAAGAGCCGTTACCGTCCGTTCGGGTACATTGAACGTGAGGTCTTTCATCTCAAAGCCCTCTTTTTCGTAATGGAAACCTATGTTTTCAAATGAGAGATCGAAGCGTTCCGCCGTTTTCGGCTGGCCGGGATTTGCAATGACGGGCGCATCCAAAAGGCGGGAGATACGTCCGTAGCTGTCCTTTACCTTGATATAGTTCAGCCAATGGCTCTCCATATTGATAAAAGGCTTGTAAAACTCTTTCGACACGATGACGAACATCAGATAGGCGAAAACGGAAAGTTCGCCCTGCCGCGTCCACCAAAGACCGAGTGTGGCCATGAGTGCGAAAGCCAACTCAATGAGAAATGCATATCTGCCCATATTGAACGCTGCCAGCCGGGAAGTCTTCTTGCTGCTCTCCCCGAACTTCTTGACGGAACGGTCGAGCCTGTCACGGAACATTCCCTTTCCTCCGAACACTTTCAGCACGGGAATACCCTTGACGTATTCCACGAAAAGGCTCACCATATCCGCCAAATTATTTTGCGTCTCCTCCTGCGCTTTAATTCCCGAACGTATGCCCCGATAAAGGAAGAAGAGAGCTATGGGAAGGATGGTAGTCATCGCCAGTCCCATGCGCCAATCCACACAGAAGAGTCCGATGCCGAGTATCAGTGCCACGATGAAATCGGCGGACATCCGCGTCCAGAGATGTCCCACCACCATTTCCATATTATCCACATCCTTGTGGATAACGGTGCTTATCTCGCCCAAACGCTCATTGGTATAGAAACCGAGTGAAAACTTCTTCAACTTCAGGATGATTTTTTCGCGGATACGCTCCACAAGGTCGAAGCCGGCAAAATGCTTACTCATATCGGCCACGGCATTGGATATCGTTTTCACGACCAGCAAACCGCCGAGTATCCATGCCGCCGAAACGAGCGAAACGCTTTCGCCCGATACGTAGCGGTTGATGAGAAACAGGACAGTGAGCATAATCGCCGTTCCCGAAAGGGCATAAACCACGAAAAACAAAGCGGAGACAATCAGATGCCGTACTCCGCGGGCGGTCAGTTCATTCAATATTTTGCGTACCATATTATACCTCCTCTTCTTTCAGTTGCCATTTGTTTACTCGCTCCTGCATTTCCGTCATATTGCGGTATAGAGGGCAGCCGTCCATCAGCTCTCCGTGCGTTCCCGCCGCCACGACCTGCCCCTTGTCCATCACGACAATGCGCTTCATCTCCCGAATGGTATTAAGCCGATGAGCAATGGTGATAACGGTCTTGTTGCGTTGCAATTCGTCCAAAGCCTCTCGGATAAGTTTCTCGTTCTCGCCGTCCAATGCAGCGGTAGCTTCGTCGAGAATGACAATCGGCGAGTCCTTGAGCAACATCCGGGCGATGGAAATTCGTTGCTTTTCTCCGCCTGAAAACTTCACACCGGCTTCGCCCGCCAACGTATCGTAACCGTCGGGCAATTCCATGATAAAGTCGTGAATGCGAGCTCTCCGTGCCGCCCTTTCCACCTCATTCTGCGTGGCGAAGGGTTTTCCGATGCGGATATTGTCCCGAATGCTCGTATTGAAAAGGAATACCTCCTGTTGCACCGTCGAGAAAAAACCGGCGATATTGCGTTCGGAAAGTTCTGTGAGATTTTCTCCACCTAATCGGATAATTCCCGACTGCGGTTGCCAGAACCCCAACATAAGGTTCGTCAACGTGGTCTTGCCCGAACCCGATTCACCCACGATAGCCGTATGGCTGCCTTTGGGAAATTGCAGGCAAACATCACGTAAAGCACTGTCTTCCTTATTCGGATAGGCAAACGTAACGTGCTCGAAACGGACATCGGGCTGCATGGCGTCCGTATCCCTGTCCGCCATATCCTTTGCCGGTACTTCGGTAATCGACTGCACCCTTGCCAGCGACTGCCCGTAAACAATCCTGAAATGCTGGAACGTAGCCAGCTTGGCAAAGGATGACGAGAACAATCCGCCCAATATCAGGGCAAGGATAAAACGCACCACGGTTAGTTCGCCCGAACCCATCAGCGACAGACCGACAAGGGTCATCACCACGATGCCGCCCTCCAAAAACATCGTTATCAGTGTCATCGGCACGGTAACGCCGGACATGTTCCGTTTCACCCAGCGGATATAGTCGCGCATGCCGCCGAGCACCCGTTCCGTACGGGTCTCCTCATGGCTGAATGCCTTGACAACCGGTACCGTAGCCACATATTCCAAAAGGTCCTCCGACATCTTCTGCGTACTTTCCATGAAATGACGGAAACTTTTGCCCCAAAGGCTTTTGACTGCCATCTGCAAGAGAAACGCCAACGGAAGAAGCGACACGAGCGATAACCCCAACCGCCAATCCAATACCATAATAATCACCCAAAGCAAGGCAGGGAAAAGCGTTGCCGAGAGGATTTCGGGCAGTCCGTGCGCCAAATAAATCTCGATTTGCTCCACATCGTGGTTGATAATGTTCACCAAGTCGCCCACCTTCCGCTCCTGAAAGAAGCCGAGCGGCAATCGTTGCAAGTGACTCACAATGCGCATTCTCAATCGGGTAAGGGCATTGTAAGCTGAACGATGTGCCCGCCAGATCGACGTTCCGTAAAACACGCCGCAAAGCAGGGCGAATACCGTCATCGCCACTCCGACTACCCCAACCGTTACGGAAGTGAGCGTGCCGCTCATCAGCCTGTCCGTCGCCCACACCACAAGCAGCACGGGGAGCATACCGAAGACAAGATGCAGCACAACGACCGTATTGGAGAGCAGGCTGCGACTTTCCCTTTCCTCATCGAGAGGTTTTATCTTCAACTTATCCATCATCATATTTTTTTTCATACTCCAAAGGTATCCGCTTCACCAAGGATAAAATAACCCGATTAGACATATTACTACCCGAAAACGTATAATTTTTACCATTCCCAATAATTTTATTATCTCCAATACAAGCAAAAAAATCCATCTTTCCCCCTTATAATACAACAAAATGCTAAACGAGATTCATTCTGTGAGATATAAATAATTATTTGTACTTTTGCAATAAACGTATTCGGATATAAACCGAATAAAAAAATTAGAATAAAAAGGAAATCAACCAAAAGCGATTGACTTACAATAAGGCAAGAATTATAATATAATAAAGCCCATGTAAAAGGCAATCGAGTTTAGAGACTCATACGAAATTGCGAAAATCTTTTATGTCGAAGTTGAAGAATTATTAATTGAAAAAAGCACCCTAAAATATGGATGGAAAAAGTCTAACATCTCAACAGGAAAAAATAAATGCTTTACGCCGAATATTTCCCGAAGCGTTTTGCGAAGGAAAAATCGATTGGGAAAAGCTGCAAGCTACGCTTGGCGAAAACATCAACTTTGCAAACGAGCGTTATGTTCTTAATTGGGCAGGCAAGAGTGATACATTTAGGGTGATGCAGCAACCGAGCACACGGACGCTTGTTCCGGTGCGGGAAGATTCCGTAAATTTTGACGACACACAAAACATCTTCATCGAGGGCGAAAACCTTGAAGTGCTTAAAGTGCTGCAAAAAAGTTATTTCGGCAAGATTAAGATGATTTATATCGATCCTCCGTACAATACCGGAAACGACAGCTTTATCTATCCCGACAAGTTTTCCGAGACCAAGGAAGAATACCAAAAACGTGTAGGCGACAAGGACGAGGACGGCTATTTGACCGGCGAGGGGATGTTTCGACGTAACAGCCGTGAAAACGGACACTACCATAGCAATTGGCTCAATATGATGATGCCCCGCCTCTACCTGGCGAGAACCTTATTAAGAGATGACGGGGTGATCTTTGTCTCCATCGACGACAACGAAGTACATAATTTGCGCCTGTTGATGAACGAAATTTTCGGAGAGGAGAATTTTGTCGGAGAATTCATATGGAGAAAAAAAGATGGTGGAGGACAAGCCAAAGAGTATTTTGTTATTGAACATGAATATATTCTTGTTTTTAGAAAAAGTGAACATTTTATTTGGTATGATCGAATTGAAAATAGAGACATTTCAGAATTCAATAAAAATGATGAAAAAGGGAAATTTAAAATAACAAAATTGGCAAAATGGGGTAACACCGCGAGAAGAGAGGATAGACCCTCTATGTATTTTGCGCTAAAAGCTCCAAACGGTGAATCAGTTTTTCCTGTTGCTCCTGATGGAAATGAGGGGCGTTGGCGAGTTGGCAAAGAAAGAATGCAAGAAATCATTGACAATGATTTAATTTATTGGGAGAAAAAAAATAATAATTGGCTTGCTTATGAAAAACAGTACTATGATAATCAACAAAAAATCATAAAAGAAAGAAGTATTTTGTATTCTGTAGCAAACACAGGCGACGGTTCAAATCTTCTCACTGAACTTTTTGGGAAAAAAGACACATTTGAAAATCCCAAGTCAATAAAACTAATTTCAGTTTTCCTTTCATGCACAACAAAGGATGAAAGCATAATTCTTGATTTCTTCGCGGGTAGTGCCACCACCGCCCATGCTGTGATGCAACTCAATAAAGAAGATGGCGGTAATCGCAAATATATTCTTGTTCAATTGCCGGAATTATGTGATGAAAAATCGGAAGCATATAAAGCCGGCTACTGCACTATTGCCGATATTGCCAAAGAGCGTATCCGCCGAGCCGGGAAAAAAATCCAAGATGAAATCAAATCCGATATCAATAAGATTAAGACTGAAATTGAAAAACTTCGTAGTGGCGAGCTACCGGCAGAGGATACAAAGATGCAGATAGAATCTTTAAACGCTCAAATCGAGAGTTTAAGCAAGCAGGATTTAGGATTTAAGACATTCAGATTAAATGAAAGCAATTTCAAGCAGTGGAAACAACCGGAAAATTATTCTGCCGAAGCCTTAGCCGAACAGTTGAAACTTTTTATCGACCCCGTTGCCGAAAACGCCGACCTGCAAAATATGGTCTATGAACTGCTTTTGAAAAACGGCAAAGATTTAAATGCAGAAATCGAAAATCACAACGGCTATTATCTGATTGACGGTAACGACCTGGCTCTCATTTTAGAACAAGTGAATGAACAAATCATCGCAGAAGTGCTTGCCAAACAACCTAAAAAAGTTATCGCCCTCGACCGGATTTTCAAAAACAACGACCAACTGAAAACCAATACCGCCCTACAAATGAAAGATGCCGGCGCAGAGTTTAAAACAATATAAGAGATGAAAACTTGTACCACAAAATATAAAGCAATCGATTTCTTCTGCGGCGGAGGGGGGATGACCTGTGGCCTTCGTCAAGCGGGAATTGATGTAATTGCAGGTGTTGATTTCGATAAGGATGCGAAAGAAACCTATGAGTATAATAACCCCGGCAGTGTTTTTATTCAAACAAACATTAAAGATTTACCCGGTAATTATTTTGAATTGAATTTCAACTTGCAAAAAAATGATGATAAAATGATTTTTGTTGGATGCAGTCCTTGTCAATTTTATAGTATAATACACTCCGATAAAAACAAATCATTGAAATCGAAGGATTTATTGATGGATTTTGCACGTTTTGTCGATTATTATAACCCCGGATATGTTCTTGTCGAGAATGTTCCGGGAATCTTAACGCATAAAGATAGTATCTTGCCTGCCTTTCTTGAGAAATTAAAGGAAAATAGATATGACAATATTACATATAAAGTAGTGGACATGAGCTATTATGGCATACCTCAAAGTAGAAGGCGATTTTCGCTAATAGCCACTCGATTAAAAGGCGTAGATATTCATTTACCCGTTCCCGAGAAAAAGAATATGGTTCTTGGCGAGGCTATCGGACAAGAAAACGGTTTCCCAAAAATCAAAGCCGGACATAAAGATAAAAATGATTTTAATCATTCCGTAGCGGGTTTGAGTGATAAAAATTTGCGAAGATTGCAAAAAACAGGACATGACGGGGGTAGCCGATTGGATTGGGCTAATGATCCCGAATTACAATTGAGATGTTTTATCGGGAAAGACAACAGTTTTAAGGATACCTACGGACGAATGTGGTGGAATAAACCTTCACCTACCATTACCACTAAGTTCTTCAGTATTTCAAACGGACGATTCGCACATCCGGAAGAAGACAGAGCCATTTCCATTCGAGAAGGGGCAACCATACAAACTTTCCCAAAAAATTATGTTTTCAAAACCGATAGCATGGCTACGGCGGCAAAATTAATAGGCAATGCGGTTCCTTGCGAGTATGCAAGAAGATTGGGAGAAGTAATAAATAAAAAATAATTTATTATAACAATATGAAACACCATTTTTCCGTCACACCAAGAATTATTGCACATTTCGGCGAAGATTTAATTAAGAACGAAAGTATCGCCATTCTTGAATTGGTGAAAAATTCGTATGATGCTTGTGCTACTGAAAGTAAGGTCGAGTTTTATTCTGAAAACAAAATTCTGAAAAAAATAACGATTTTGGATAATGGATGTGGTATGGATGCCGATATAATAAAGAATGTTTGGCTTGTTGTCGGAACCGATAATAAGAAAAAGATAAAAAGAAATCAATGTGGTCGCTATCCGTTGGGAGAGAAAGGAATAGGAAGACTTGGCGTTCACAAATTAGGAAGAAAAATTAGAGTTTTTTCAAAAACAGCTCAGGACAGGGAAGTTGAGTTGTCTATTGATTGGACGGAGTTGGAGAATGCCAAACAAATTGATGATTTTGATATTGATGTCATAGAAAACGAGACGCCTAAATACTATAAAAACGGTAGTACCGGTACTACAATAATAATAGAGAGTTTGAAATCGGCATGGGATAGACGACAAATAAGAGAGGTTTATAGAAACTTATTATCGTTAAATAGTCCGTTTGCTGAAAAGAATGATTCTTTTAAAGTTGATATTAGTAGCAACGAGAATCTTTTTGACGGATTACCCAAACTCGAAGACATTATTGAAAGCGGAGGACTGTATTTTGGTAGTTGTACACTCAAAGGTAATAAAATTCGAGATTTTAAATATGAATTTCGTCCTTGGTCTTCTTTAAATAAACTCAATGGAAGAAAAAAAGAAATTTCCGATTTAAATGAAGAAGATTTAAATTTAACAGGGTTAAAAGAAGAAGATGGGAAAAAACGATTGGTGGAATACGACATTGATTTGGATGAACTACAGATTGGAGAAATAAAATTCGACATTATTATCTTTGAAAAAGATGCGGCTATTTTCAATTATGTAAATGCTGAAAAGAAAAGCATTAATGATTATTTGAATGAAAACGGAGGAATAAGGGTATATCGGGATAATGTTAGGGTTTATGATTACGGTGAGCGAGATAATGATTGGCTTGGAATTGACCTGAAAAGAGTACATAGAGTCGGAGGAAATGTCAGTAACAACATTATCTTAGGCTCCGTTAGGTTAAATCGACAGGATAGTTGCGGATTAAGGGAAAAAACAAATAGAGAAGGTTTTATCGAAGATGAGCGATATAATGCGTTTGTTGATGCTATAAATTATGTACTGAATATATTTGTAAGAGAAAGAAATGTTGACAAAGCTCATTTAACGACATTGTATAAAACACATAAAGTCGTTGAACCGGTTCTTTCCGATTTGGAAGAGGTTATGGATTTTATTGAGAAAAGGATTGCTGATGAGAATGACAAGAAAGACATTTTGAAATACTTAAACAGGATAAACATTCAGTACAAAGAAGTAAAAGAAGTTCTTATAAAAAGTGCGAATGCCGGATTGAATTTGAGTGTGGTTATTCACGAAATTGAAAAACAAATTGCAGCATTACTTGGGTATGCACAACGCGGAGAAAATGAACGAGTAAAAGAGGTTTCTTTAAGATTGGAAAAAATAGTTCGCGGCTATACTGCCATGATCAAAAAATCCACAATCGGAGATACTGCATTATCGGAAATCGTAAAGACAGCATTAGAGAATTATGAATTCAGATTTTCCGATCATTCCATAACGATATATAACAATTACCGAGATTGTAAACTTCGAGCTTTCCTGGCTCAAGCAGAATCCATATCCGTTCTTACCAATTTATTGGATAACTCTATTTACTGGTTGAGTTACGCGAGAAAACAAGATAGAAAAATATCCGTTTATATAACGGATAAGATTGAAAATTACAATTCCATTATTATAAGCGATAACGGCCCGGGATTTAATATTCCAGCCGATGTAGCCGTACAACCTTTTATGTCGGGGAAGCCTTATAATATAGGAATGGGGCTTGGTTTACATATTGCCAATGAAATGATGAATGCAATGAAAGGAAAGTTATTGTTCTTGGAAGAAAATGATATTGAATTGCCGAAATATGTCAAAGATAATCAAATTAATAAAGCAATTATTGCATTATGTTTTCCAAAAGAAAAAAAGTAAAGTGATGATGGTTGAACAATTTATAAATAATGTCCTTATTATAGACGATAAACCTGAAGAGGTTGATGGACTTATTGAGGTATTGAATAAATATGATATTTATTTTTCCTCTTATACTCCCGATAATATAAAAGGTAAAACCATAAAGAATAAGCAAATAATATTCTGTGATTTGTTTTTAAGTAAGACGGATACAACGGTAATTGGCAATATTGCGGAGATAAGAAAAATACTCCAAAATATTTGTTCTAATGGTTTCGGTACTTATGGTGTTGTTTTATGGACAAATCACATAGCGCACATTGATGATGTTAAAAATAAAATCTCGGAAGATAAAAAAAACAATAGGTATACTACACCTTTGTTTATCATAGGATTGGACAAACAGAAATACATTAAAGACGGTTATGACGAGCTATTACAAGATCTAAATAATGAGATTGAAAAAGATAAAGCCGCACATTTTTTTGTAAACTGGTCTAATACTGTAAAATCGGCTATGAGTAAAGCTTTGTCAGACATCTACTCTCTTGTTCCAGATTACGATAAACAAGAAACGGAATTAATGTATATTCTCTACAAAATGGCATTAAATCATACTGGCATACCCGATGACCAAGTGGGAGAATACGATTTAACGACTGATGCATATAAAGCATTTGATGAATTACTTTATTCGGATTTGATCAATCAGCAAAATAAAAATAGTGTGAATATTTTTAGTCCGGTTCCTCAAAATCCATATGCAAATCAAGAAGATAAAAAGCATGGAATATATTCGAAAATAAATTCAAAATTATTTATTGATACGGTTAATATAGATCAGAAAGTTATAGTTCCGGGAAATGTTTATGAGATTATCAACTCAAGTATTGCAATACCCAAAGATGTAAAAGCAGTAAAATATATTGCTATTGAATTAACACCGCCGTGTGATTTTTCTCAAAAAAAGAAAATAAATTCACGCTTAATTAAAGGTCTTCTGTGCGATATTCAATATAAAGAAAAATTTAAGAAAGAGTATTATTACAAAGACATGTTTCCTCTTATGATAGATGAAACGACAAACCTTCAACTCGTACTTGATTTCAGACATTTGGAAGTTGTAGAAGATTTAAAACTCCAAGACAAGAACTATTATAAGATTTTATTTAGAGTTTCCCCAAAACTATTTGCAGATATATTACAAAAATTTTCTTCATCTTATGCGAGGATAGGATTATCAAAAATCGTATAAACGTAAATGTCTGATATATATTCAAAATCAAAACGTTCCGACATCATGTCTAAAATTTCCGGTAAAGAAACAAAACCGGAAATCTTGGTACGTAAATATCTTTTTGCGCACGGTTTCAGGTATAGAAAAAATGTAAAAGAATTACCCGGTAAACCGGACATTGTTTTACCCAAATATAAAACGGTAATATTTGTCAACGGATGTTTTTGGCACGGACATGAAAATTGTAAAAAATCGGAATTACCGGCAACAAATACCGAATTTTGGAGAGAAAAAATATCAAGCAATATTAATCGAGATAAAAAACAACAACGGGAATTACAAAATAAAGGTTATAAAATATTGATTGTTTGGCAATGCGAATTAACTGCCGATTTTCGTGAAACGACCTTGAATAATCTTTTGAAAAAATTACGGGAACCTCAATAAGTACGAATTATGAATGAGAAATATATCATACCGACTTTGCCCTTGCCGTACGATTTGGAGACCAAACCTATCTTGCGACAAGTGAATCTTGCCAATAAAAAATTAGCGGAACTTAAAGGGGTTGCCCTTACCATTCCCAATGAAGACATCTTGATAAACACCCTGACATTACAGGAAACAAAAGATAGCTCGGAAATTAAAAATATCATTACGACTCACGACGATTTGTATCGTGCCGATTTGGATTTAAAGCAAGCCGTAATCAAAGCTCCGACTAAAGAGGTTTTGAATTACCGTCAAGCGATGAAAACCGGATTTTCGTTGTTCACCATGCAAAAGTATCATCCCAAGAAATAAACACGGTTGAATCCGTGCATAATACGGGTTCCCACGGATAGCATTATGTTTACAAAAAAACCAAATAGCATACACGATACAAACTATATGCACACGAAAACGCAAAATCGGGTACATATCAGAAACAATATGTACCCAAAAACGCAAAATCGGGTACATGACCGAAACGATATGTACACGAAAAGCCGAAATCGGGTACATAACATAATAGATATATACCCTAAAACACACCAATGGGGAGATAATTGTAACCACTTAAGTTGACAAGACATGAAACTCCACTTTGAACCCGACCTTCAATTTCAACTCTCCGCCATCGATTCGGTTGTTCGCCTGTTTGACGGACAGCCGAAAGATAGCGGAGAGACGGATTTTTTCATGCCGGAAGAAGGGACGTTAAACTTTATCGACGGCATTTCAAATCGGTTGGTCATTTCGGAAGAACAAGTCCTGAAAAATTTGCAAAACATACAGAATGAAAATGACATAGAAGTCTCCAACTCGTTGCTCGGAATGAATTTTTCGGTGGAGATGGAAACCGGAACGGGAAAAACCTACGTCTACCTTCGAACCGTTTATGAACTGTATCGGCAATACGGTTTTAAAAAATTCGTGATTGTCGTACCGTCGGTTGCCATTCGGGAGGGGGTATTGAAAAATCTGGAAATCACACATAATCATTTTCAGAATCTTTACGACCACGAACCCGTTCATTATATGGTTTACGATAGCAGTAAAATATCGGCTTTGCGCGGTTTTGCTACCGGAAACAATATTGAAATCCTTGTTATCAACATCGATTCGTTTGCCAAAGACGAAAATATCATCAATCGCCCTAATGATCGGCTAAGCGGACAGCTTCCGGTTGAGTTTATTCGTTCATGCAAGCCCATAGTGATTGTGGACGAACCGCAAAATATGGAAACGCCCAGACGGAAAAAAGCAGTATCCAACTTGAATCCGCTTTTTACACTACGTTATTCCGCTACCCACAAAAATTTGTATAACCTTGTTTACAGCCTTAATCCCGTAAAAGCTTACGACTTGGGATTGGTAAAACAGATAGAAGTGGATTCGGTAATGGAGGAAAATTCTTCGAATGATGCTTTTCTCTCCGTTAATGCCATCATTGCCACAACGACAAGAGTTTCAGCCAAATTATCTATCATGGCGAACGACCGAAACGGTGTAAAAAAGAAAAATATCACCGTCCGTGCAGGAGATGATTTGTATAGACTCTCTAATGAGCGGGAAATTTATCGGGACGGCTATATTGTAGAAGAAATCGACGCCGTAAACGACTGCATTACTTTGTCAAACGGAAATACAATCCATAAAGGTACGAGACAAGGTCCTTTAACCGATGAAGTTATGAAGTTCCAGATGCGAAAAACGATTGAAGAACATTTGAAGAAAGAACTTCGTCTTCAATCAAAAGGAGTAAAAGTACTGTCATTGTTTTTTATCGACAGGGTTGCCAATTATCGCCAATATGATAGCAACGGCAATTCGCGACAAGGAAAGTTTGCCCGCTGGTTCGAAGAGATTTACACCGAGTTAATTCAAAAAAGTGCATTTGCGTCACTTCAAAATTATGATGTTCGGGAAATTCATAACGGATATTTTTCGCAGGACAAAAAAGGGATATTCAAAGATACATCGGGAGAAACTCTTGCCGATAATGATACGTATAGTTTGATTATGAAAGATAAGGAGAAATTATTGAATATGGACAATCCGCTTCGGTTTATCTTTTCACATTCCGCTTTGCGTGAAGGCTGGGACAACCCGAACGTTTTTCAGATTTGCACACTTAACGAAACCAAATCCGAGATAAAAAAACGACAGGAAATCGGTAGAGGCTTGCGTTTAGCGGTCGATAGCGAAGGGAGGCGTATTTACGATCGAAACATCAATCGTTTGACTGTCGTTGCCAATGAATCTTATGGAGACTTTGCCAAAGCATTGCAACAGGAAATTGAAGAAGATTGCGGAGTAGCTTTTGAGGGGCGCATAAAAAACAAAAAGAAACGAGTATCCGTAAAATATCGAAAAGGCTTTGAAGTCGATCCCAAATTTTTGGATATATGGGAACGAATAAAAAGAAAAACGACGTATCGGGTCTATTACGATACGAATGAATTAATCGAAAAAGCATCCAAAGCACTGAAAGAGTCTGCACATATCAATCCTCCATTCATTCGCTCCACAAAAGTGAATATACAAATGAACCGAGAGGGAGTTCAAACATCGTATGTCAGTGATAGAATAGAACATTACGGCAATTACGAATGGATAATTCCGGATGTATTGGGCTATATTCAAGATAAAACGGAATTAACGAGACATACATTGGCCGAAATTATCGACAAATCGGAAAGAATGAACGATATCCTTGTCAATCCGCAATTATTTATGGATTTAGCTTCGCAAACTATTTTACAGACTTTGAACGAACTTATGGTAGATGGAATTAAATATAAAAAAATCGGTAATTCAACATATGAGATGCGTCTTTTTGAGGCGCAAGAGCCGGAAATCTATCTAAATGACTTTTCTTTTGCCGTATCCGATTCCTCTAAAACGATTTATGAAAACTATATCCCTCTCGATTCGGAAACAGAAAACCGGTTTGCCAAAGATTGCGAGAGCAGCGATCAGATAAAATTCTATTTCAAGCTGCCCAATTGGTTTAAAATCCCCACTCCGATAGGAAATTACAATCCCGATTGGGCAATAGTATTTGAAGACGACATGAAAATTTATTTTGTTGCCGAAACAAAAAATACCGGTAGTCCTATCGTAGATTTGGATAAAACACGAAAATCGGAACGACAAAAAATCAAATGCGCACAAGCTCATTTCGAAGAGTTTAACGATGTGGAATATAAAGTAGTGAAAGAAGTAGGGCAATTAATCGATTAAACTTATAAACAAACGGGTACCACCGTTTCTTAAGGCAGAATCAATACCGGTAACAAGCTTATGGAGAGTGCATTCTTTTGTCGTCGGTCCGAAGAATACACTCTCTTGTTATAACCTAAATCGATACGGAACGGGAATATTATTCCTTATATCAAACCGAACAGACTTAGACGAACTGAATAACATTTGAAACAAAATTCGGCAATGAACCTATTACATGAAAGCTTCAATGTTTAATCATATTAAAAGAGGTGTAAGTTTGATGCTTATTTGGGGGATATTGCCGCTATATCTTCATGCACAGACAAATACTGTCAAATTAAAAGCGGTCGATGTAGAAAATAGACGTGTAGTCAAATCTGCAACAGTCCAATGGAAACCTATAGGTACAGCCAATCAGAGATGGAGCTTTGACGAATCGACATGGTGTGGTTCATATATCAATGAAAGAAAAAAAGCATATGTGGTTTTGGTTCGATACGTTGGATATGAAACGGTTACAGACACGTTGAAATATCCAATAAATAAGCATATAATACGCCTTCGACCGAATGCCCTACAATTGAATGGTTTCGTTGTTACGGGTAAATCCAAAGCGCAGGTTATCAGAGAGTCTTCCGAATCGATTTCCGTCATCACAGGGAAAGAATTACAAGGACGTACCATTTCTTTAGAATCGGCATTGAACAAAAAATCGGACTGAAAATAGGACAAAGCAGCGGCCTGGAAAGCCGTTCGAGGAGCATCGTTCACGGTTGGAGGACAATCGTATCCGGATTCCTTGGGACGGGATATCGATGAATACGGAGGATAGAAACTTTTCGCTTGATAAAATCCCAATAGATATCATCAAACGGATTGAGGTCTATAAAAGTATCATTCCTGCCCGCTTCGGATGCGATGGCTTAGGAGGGGCGACATGTATTTCTACAGTCTCGGTATGGAAGGCAATAAATCTTTTAAAGACGGTTTTGTGCAGATTAAAAAGGGTTGTATAAGGACAAAAAATTCCACTTCATTCCGAAAAATGCAAAAGTTTGAGGAGAAAAAGCCCCACCAACACGGTGTTATACGTCGGCGGAACAAAAAAAGGGCGACATTACGCCGCCCTCTTGCCTGACAAAGGTTCAATATGTTTTATTTCAGATATTTAGCCAAGAATCCGAGCATGGCGTTGTAAAAGTCCATGGTGTTTTCTTCACGATAAAAACCGTGGCCTTCATTGTATTTTACCATATAAGGCACTTCGAATCCCTTGGCGCGTAAAGCGGTCACAATCTGGTCGCTTTCATTGATGTTCACGCGTGGGTCGTTGGCACCTTGCACCACAAACAAAGGCTTCTTGATTTTGTCGATTTGGGAGAAAGGCGACACCTCACGGGCGATTCCGGCTTCCTCGGGATTGTCCAAGTCATACCAAATCTCCTTGGCCATCTCCAGATAAGGCTTCCAATATTCCGGGAAAGACTTGAAGAAGGTCTCGATGTTCGACACACCCACGTAATCCACGCCGCAGGCGTACAAATCGGGAGTTTTCACCAAGCCCATCAAGGTGGCATAACCGCCGTGGCTGGCGCCGTAGATGGCAATTCTGTCCTTATCGATCCAGCCTTGTGCGATGGCGTACAACACGCCGTCTTCCACATCGTCCATGGCTTTTCTTCCGATTTGCTTGAAACCGGAGGTCAGGAATTCCTTGCCATAGCCGCCTGATATCCTGAAATTCACCTGCAAGGTGGCATAGCCGCGGCTGGCAAAGAGCTGACATTCGGGATTGAAGCCCCAACTGTCACGGACACCTTGAGGACCTCCGTGAGGATTCACCACCAACGGCACCTTTTTGCCTTCCAAGGCAGCCTTGGGCAGGGTGATGTAGCCGTGGATGGTCTTTCCGTCGCGGCTCCGGAAGGAAATAGGACGCATCTCGGCCATGTCTTCCTCTTTCAGTTGCGGCATCAAATCGTACAACAGGGAGAATTTTCCGCTCTTAGTATCGTACCGATAGTATTTTCCGTAAAGTCTGTCGCTGCCGACGTGGAGCAAATAGGTGGTTTCCTCGTCGTCGCTGCTGGTGATATAGACCTCTTTTCCGGGGAACTCTTTCTGGAATTTGGCGTATAGCTTTTTATAGGTCTCGCTCACGGGAACCAACACATACTTTTCGCCTTCGTAGGTAAAATAATCGATTTCCCAGTTTCTCTTTCTCGAAACGCGCATACCGGAAACATCGTAATCGGGATTCGAGAACAACGTCTTGATTTCCTTGTTCCGCTTCAAATCGTAGAGCACGATTTCCGACTTGTCACGACCGACATTGGTCTCCACGTAAGCCTCATCGGGGTTCTTCGAAGCATAATTATACCGAGAAATGCTAAAACCCTCGTACCATTTTCCATGATAAATCTTATTGAACTCGCCGGTTTCCAAGTCTTTGTACCACAACTCCGACTCGGTGCCGTTCACCATTCTGTAGTAAGCCCTGAGATTACCGTCCTTGTCGAAGTTGTATCCTGAAATCGGGTTGTTCACGTCATCGTTTTCAAACAGTTGGGTCAAATCGCCCGTATTGACGTTGAGTTTGTAAGGTTCAAAGATTTGCTTGTTGTTTTTATTCATCTGGATGATGATATAGTCTTTCTGCTCCTTCAAGTTATTCAAGATGGTAGCCTGAACACCTTCAAAGGGGGTCAAATCCTTGACGTTGCTACCGTCGATATTGGCGGCATAGATGTGATAGTTTTCGTTTCCGCCCTGGTCCATGGCGAAAACCAGCCTTTCGTTGTTGACCCAACCGTAGCCCTTGACGAGTTCCTCTTTCTCCTCAATGGTGCGGACCACCTTCCCGGTAGCGATTTCCTTGACGTACACATGATTGTTGTTGTTGTTGTCCTTCTCAAAATAAGAGAGATATTTGCCGTTGGGCGAAAGCTGGAAGTTGCTGGCTTTGGGCCGCGCGAAATAGTCGGCAACGCTATACTTATAGCTTCCTTTGTCCAAATCGCCCATTTTTTTCAAATCCTTGTCGGAAGTCACCAACTCGGGATTGCCGGGCAGCTTGCTTTCAAACTTCTTTAAAACCAAGGGCAGGGTCATGCCCATCTGCTCAAAGTTGCCCGAAATTTCTTCGCCTGCTATTTTGCCGGTATACTTGGCTTGCAAGGCATTGGCCAAAATCGTCAGCTCATCGCCATTCACTTCGGTCTTGTCCGTGGGAATGCCGCTGGCACCTTGCATGGGCACGTCGAGGGTGGAGGTATAGGTCCCTCCCTCTTTACTGATGTGAAAAATCATTTCCAAGCTCATCCCTTGCACAGAGATGGTTCCTTTCCAGTCGCCCACAAAGTTCTGGGCCTTCGTTGTCATGGTCATGGATAACACGATGGCGCACAAAACGCCTGTTTTTTTAATGTTCATAGAATATTAATTGATTGTCAGTATATTAAAAAAACTCAAACCGGAGCACATTCCTATGCGCACGGTGTATTTAGCATTGCTAAAATATAAAACTCGCGGAAATATTCAAAACAATTTATTTCTCGGGACTGTTTTCTATCGAAAAACATCATGGACTCATGGTAATAAACCCTATCTTTACCCTATTCAACAGTGCGACAAACAATTATATACCAATGAATGACAACTCAAAACACGACGGACATGATTATTAACAAGATGTGGAAGATTTATTTCCGTGCGACAGGCACTACCGAAAAGATGGCAAACACCATTGCCGACAAGTTGACAGAACTTGCCGAAGACTTGCGGTTTGCCAAAAACTTCGCCCTGCAAGTGAGAGTCAGTCATAGCGTTAATGGGAACTGTTGCCATAAAATTCATATCCGGTCTCGGTATTCAGGGAGGTGGAGGAATTGAAAAGAAAGGAAATTCCTGCCTCAGGACGTTTTGGAGCATAGCGGAATAATGTCCTGAGGCAAGAATGAAAATTACACACTTTTTCCTGACTTCGTCACTCAAAAATACTCGTTTTGTAATTGATTGATAAACAATATTTTGTATCTTTGCATACCCTTGTTTTGGGGTACGCAAAAGGTTTTTT
>JBGZEX010000060.1:0-29123 GCA_041846495.1 Marinifilaceae bacterium | reverse complement strand
TTGTTGTAATTTTACGCTCGTCGCGACGGGTGGTCCCGCCCCTTGGCGCTGGCCGCTCCCCGACCGATGAGTTTTCTATAGAGAAATAATGCGTGACACAGTTTATTTTACACTACCAAAAAAAGAAGCCGCAACAGCATATCTTCTAATAGTACGCTTTCTGGAAAATAAACGTGAATCAAGCGATTTCCATACATCCTTCCTATGATCTATGGAACAATATTTATCATATTTGTTACGAATAAATTCTTTATCCTGAATGCGGACAAATATATTTCTGTATTCAGGATTTCTATCCAACCAAATATAAAATTCCCGCCTTTCTTCTTCGGACAATTGTCCCGTTTCTACACCGATTAAAAAATCAATAATTTTATGCTTCTCCATTAATTTCTTTTACAACTATAACGGAGAAAAATAAAACAGGGTGACAAAAAATCAATATTTATAGTAAAAATAAAGGTAAGAAAAATACATATATTCCTTTAAGTTTATCCCGCAAGATCCGATAAGCTCTTAATTTTATGGTTTTTACTGTATTTTTTGATATATTTAAAGTCGATGATATTTCAGTATTTGTATATCCCTCCATCGTCATCCATATTATCTTCCGAGTTTGTTTCGAAAGTCCGTTTATGGAGTCATAAATCATAGCATACACTTCTTCTTCCAAAAAATAGATCTCGTCATCTTCCTCTGTACACGATATGATACGTACATCACAATCCTTCTCATCTTTATGTTTGCGAATATAATCTATACATGAATTTCTTACACATACGTATAAAAAACTCTTTACACTTTCCTCTCTATTAAAATCATTATGCCGTTCCCATAATTTAACAAAAGCATCTTGTATAAAATCATCCACAACATTCGATTTATTCACATAACGATATCCGAATGATGTAAGTGCAAGATAATATGTATCAAATATTTTTTTAAAAGATTCCTTATCTACGATATAAGCCATATTCAACCTACATATTATGGAAATGTCTTTAAAAAAAGTATAAAATTCATTCCTTTTTTCAAAAAATCGTTCCGATACGTTGCGACCTCCTGTGAGATATCCTCTCTTTTCCCGTTACGACAACTCCCGTCAGAGCCATTGCCGATTCGACTGTCAGCACCCTCCTTTCATTTTCAGGACACGTTTACAACCTTTATAAAGTCTCTTTATACGATTCGTACTGTAAATCACAGGATAAACCTATATATCAGGACTCTCCAAATAATCAAAACAAAAATATTACATAGTACTCTGAAATGTTTTATGACAGGTATCGCTTTATATTTACAAAACTACATAATTTATTAAGACCTCCGACAGGAACAGGAAAATTTATTTCTAATTCTACCGACTTTCCAAGTTTCGTTTCGGAATTGTTTTCTTCTCATAAGGGGGAAATGCTAAAATATTTCTTTTCGTGAGTTACACAAAACCGATGTTTGCTGTCAGGGAAAAGCGCATAACGGCATCATCAATTCCAAGGAGTGCATCACCTGTGCTATCAACCTTATAAAACCTCTATTAACATTTCCTTTAAAATGTTAATTTTAAGATTATATCGCAAATGAGAAAAACCGCTAATTTTCAGCAGTCGAGGCATATATTTTTGACCTCGCGTTTTTTATCGGATAGCAATAGTTAAAAATAAAAGCCGCCTCATACTTTTTTCATTCTGAATTGTTATTATAATAAACGAATTTTCATGGATGATATCGCAAAAGTCGTAATAAAAGCCCGGGAAGAAGCGGGAAAAGATGCCGGCTCCTCGAAAAAACCCGATTCGGAATTATTCCGGCTCATGAAAGACTGGGAAGATATGGATGCCCGCCTCGAAGAAAAATGGAAGTTTTTCCAACGAAAAATCCGGATAAGACACTTCCTGCACATCGCATCGGCGGCAATTGCCGTATTCATCATCGGTATCGCCTATTTTCTGTATACTAAAACCACTTCTCCGTTTTCGCCGAATGACAACGGAGTAAAATTAATAACGGGAAACGGAATTTGCTATAATATATCTCCGGAACAAACGGACACATTATGTGCAGCCGGTGGAAATATTCTCATAAAAAAAGGGGTTTTAACTCATATCTCCGAACATCGTCCGCCCCGACGACCCGACACCAACCTCCTTGTCATTCCTCCGGGCATGTCCTGGTCCCTCCGCTTAGAGGACGGCAGCATCATCCGCATGAATGCCGGTTCCGAACTCGAATACCCGGAATTTTTCCCGGACACTGCCCGAGAAGTCAAATTATCAGGAGAAGCCTATTTCGAAATAGCCCCCGATAAAAAACGTCCCTTCATCATCCACACGGACTATTTCGATATAGACGTCACCGGAACCCGCTTCGCCGTAAATACCCACGGCGACACGGGACAGGCTTTCGCCGCATTGGAAGAAGGCCGCATTGCATTGCATACCAAAGGAGGAAATACCGTAAACATGCAACCCAAAGAGCTCGTCGCCGTAAATACATCGACTTTGGAATTATCCGAAACAGCCGTGAGTTACGAAGAGATTATGGGGTGGACATCCGGTGTTTTCCGTTTTCGAAACAGTCCGTTAAGTTTTATTATCAAACAATTGGAACGCCATTATAAAATAAGTTTCGACATCTCGGAAATCCGGACGGAAGAATATTATACGGGAGATATCGGTCATGAGGTGCCCGTCGACAACTTGTTAAGGATTATCGAAAAAAACAGCCGTTATAAATTTAAAAAAACGAAAAAAAATATTTATAAGGTGATGGATTCGACGAAATAATATATCGCATCCCTCTTTCAATTCGCCCGACATTTCACGAAAAGAAACCGTCCTGAATTTTATTTTTAATCAATTTTTATATGCACATTATGAACAGACGACTTAAACTATGGATTCTCTCAGGAATTCTGATGTATTTCCCGCCGGAAATTTCGTTTTCGAACACGAACCTCCAAAGGAAAATATCCATCGATGTAAAAGATGTCGACATCGTATCCGTATTTGAGGAAATCAGAATTCAATCCGGCTACAATTTCATTTATAACGAAAATTACGCACATCAATTCGAAAAAGTGACATTGAAACTCAAAGAAGCCGATTTAGCCGCTGTTTTAAACAAATTATTCGACAAAAAACGACTAAGTTACGAAATAGTCGACAATATCATCTATATAAAACCGCTCCCGTCCCCCGCCGGTCAAGAAAATCCCATCCTCAAAGGAGTGGTGAAAGATACGGAAGGAAATGTTCTTGCGGGAGTCACCGTAGTCGAAAAAGGCAGCCTGAACGGAGTGGCTACCGACATTAACGGACGCTTCCTGCTTAAACTCTCCGCACAGGGTAAAACCGTACGCTTCACCTTTATCGGGAAAAAAACCAAAGAAATCATATATACCGGACAAAAAGAAGTGGAAATCATCTTGGAAGATATGCCCGAGTCCATAGAGGAGGTGGTAGTCACCGGATATTTCAACACGACGATGAGAAAAGAAACCGGCTCGGTAACCGTCGTTCCCTCCAAGATATTCGAGAACAAATCCGTAAGCGGGGTAGATCAGCTTCTACAGGGACAGGTTGCCGGCTTGAAAGTAAATTCATCGGGACGCCCCGGAAGCCGGAGCGAAATCCGCATTCGAGGAATAAATACCATATCGGGAAATGCCGAACCCCTATGGGTAATCGACGGAATACCCCTCCAAAAAAATATTCCGGCCATAAATACGGCCCAAATCAAAGCCGGAGACTTCAACGACATATTTCTCAACGGAATCGGAGGGATAAATCCGAACGATATCGAAAACGTCACCGTACTTAAAGACGCTGCGGCTACTGCCATATACGGTTCGCGGGCAGCCGGGGGAGTTATCGTCATAACCACCAAACGCGGGCAAAGCGGAAAAACAAATATCAGCATATCCTCCAACATATCCGTACAAATGCAACCTCAAAGAGACGGGAACCTCATGAGTGCGACCGAAAAACTGGAATGGGAAGAAAACCTGTGGGAGGAATTCTCAAAAGAAGGATTTGTAAAAAACGAATATTACCCGGTTATCGGTATCGTCGGCATGCTCCGCTCCGGCTGGATAGGCAAAAACGGGAAACTGAAAGACGAAGAAGGATACGAACCCATGTCCCGGCAAGAGCAGGACACTTATATCGCCGGTCTTAAAAAGAATACGACAAACTGGTTCGACGAAATTTTCAGAAATGCCGTATCCGCCTCCAACCACATTGCGATATCCGGAGGAAATCGCAATGTGAATTACTATCTCTCGTTCGGCAATACCACGGACAAAGGACTTCTTAAAGGCACCTCATACGATCGCTATACCCTGTCCACAAACATGGATTTCAAACCGGACGAGCGGACAAACTACAATCTGAACATATATTTATCCCAACAGAAATCGGACGGTCCTTCCCTCAACGTGAATCCTTTCCTCTATGCCTATTTCGCCAATCCTTACGAAAGACCCCATAACGAGGACGGCTCCTACCGAGGAGATATGACGTGGTTCAACGGAAAGCGCGTAAACGGAAATATCGAAGAAGGATATCCCACGAGCGGGTATAACATTTTCAGGGAAATGGACGAGACCTCCGCCAAATCCAAAAACCGCTCGGTCAATGTCACCTTCAAAATCAACTACAGAATATGGGAAAAACTCGAATTATCCGGAATCCTGTCCTATGCCTTTACGGAAAACACCTCGGATAACATCAACGGGGCAAATACCTATGCCGCATTCAGAGACCGCCTGTTTTTCGACTATCGCACCAAACGTACCTACGGCTCCATCACCCAGGCTATCGCCGAAAACGATTCCTACAGTGCAAGGGGACAATTCCACTACAGTACCGACCTGGGCGCACACGGCAAAATCAGTCTCTACGGAGGAACGGAAATCCGCCTACAAAAATCCAAAAGTATTTTTTCCAAACGCTACGGATACGATCCTTTGACGGGAATATCCTCCATTCCCCTGCCTCCCGGAACCCCTGATGCAAGCTTCGACCTCAACTTCATCAAACAATACGGACAGGTAATAGACAATCTGACGGGGGACGACATACAGGAAAACCGATTCGCCTCCTTCTACTCGGCTTTCGACTACTATTACAAAAACCGCTATATCTTCAGCACTTCATTCCGTACGGACGGTTCCAATAATTTCGGCAGCAAGGAGCAATTCAACCCCACCTGGTCAATCGGCGTGGCATGGCATATAGACGACGAGCCTTTTATGAAACCTCTGAAACCGGTTCTCAGCCATATGAAATTAAGTTTAGCCGGAGGATATACGGGTAATGTAAACCACAGTGTACGGCCGGACATCATAATGAAATACAGCTCCTTATATAGAAAAACGGAAGAAGGAAACCTGCATATGGGCAGCATTCTCAAAGCACCCAATCCGCATCTCCGATGGGAAAAGACAAAAGACCTGAAAGGAGGCATCGACTTCGGCCTGTTCGACGAAATCGTCAGCGGATTGTTCGAAGTTTATTACCGGAAGAGTACGGATCTGATAACCCAAGTGGACATATCCAATCACACCGGTTTCCCGGAACAGATGTTCAACACCTCGGAAATAGAAAACAAAGGAATAGAAACCACTTTGAAATTCCGCATATTAAAAGGAGAACATACGAATATCAACCTTTCCGCCAATCTTGCCTACAATGTGAACAAACTCACCAAATACTATAAACTCAACGCCATAAATTCGGATAAATATGTAGGCTATCCTCTCGGAGCCATTTTCTCCGGAAAATATGACGGCATTGATCCCGAATCCGGGTTATACCACTTTCTCCTGCGTCCGGATTCGGATTTCATTACTCCCGAAGGATTCTCCAATCCGGAAAATTATATTTTTTATAAAGGGACTTCAAATGCCCCCTGGACGGGAGGGTTCTTCTTTTCCGCATCTTACCGCCGCCTTTCACTCTCCGTCGGAGGCAACTACTCTTTGGGCGCTCATATAAAAAACGACCTCTCCTACCCGTTTACCTATAAAAATATCGGAAACGAAAAAGGAGAAAAAATACAAAGCGACTATAACGACTTATACATTAACTTTTTGAACCGGACATCGGATGCTACGGATCGTTGGAGTCCGGACAAACGTACGGGAATAAAATATCCGCGTATCATCGATTGCTACGGCAAACCCCTCGGTCTGGACAAACTCAATCCCTACACCGGAGAAATCACCAATGCCGCTCTATTGCAAAATGTCTCCTATCTGAGAATAGCAGCCCTGTCGCTAAGCTACAGTCTGCCCGAACACATATTGAGTTCCGGCTTTTTAAGTTCGGTAAACCTGTCATTCTCTCTGAATAATATTTTTACATTCACCAATTATAAAGGACTCGACCCGGAAAATCCCGGAGCGGCATATCCCCAGACAAGGAGTGTAAGTTTCGGAATAAATATCGGTTTCTAATTATAAAATCATCCTGTCATGAATAAAAAAATCCATATCGTAATGCTGATTGCCGGGAGTTGGATTTTTTCCTCCTGCAATTCTTATCTGGATATAAAACCCAAAGGCGTCGTCATTCCAAAAACGACCCATGAATTCGCCGCCCTCCTGAACACCCTGCTCGACAAATTGGAAAAAGGAGAAGCCGGAAGCATACTGCCCTCGCATTCCGATATTTTAAACTACGAATGCGCCGCCGACAATCTGGATGCGGACCTCACCGTCTATCCCGGCGGCAGGCTGCTCCCCATAACGATGGGCGACGTTATCAAAACCTCCGCTCAATACACGCTCTATAACAGCGCCTATAATTCCATTCGGGATTGCAACATCATCATCGACAACCTCAAAGAAGACGGCAGTCTTCTTAACCGTAACGTATTGTCGGCCGCATATGCCCTGAGAGGATTGATTTATTTCAATCTCATGCGATTATATGCCCCTGCCTACGATAAAGAAAAATCCGCCCGGCAACAAGGACTCGTATTGGTGAAGACTTTCGATATGGAGGCCCGCCCCATACGTTCGAATCTGGAAGAAACCCTGAATTCCATTATCGAAGATTATAAAAAAGCACTCTCCTTAAAACCCGGAAAATCCGTTTACATATTTTCCGAATATCCGATCAAAGCTCTTATGGCAAAAGCATATTTCTGGGGAGAAAAATGGGAAGAAGCCATATCTTCGGCCTTAGAAGTCTTAAAAGCCTATCCCTTAATCGAAGGCGAAGCCTACCGTAAAATGATGCGTTCAACGGATGCGCAAAAAGGGAACCAACTCTTAAAAACGAATATTTTTAAAAACGAGATGAGCGAAAATCTGAACGGCTATCTGGCTTTCCGCCCGGTATCCAAAGATTTCACCGACCTCTTTCCCGAAGGGACGGACGATATCCGCATGCGGGATAGTTTATGGTTCAATAAAAAACGCCTTACGACAAAACCGCTCTCCTCAAACCTCCGTTCGGCGGAACTTTGCCTGATTGCAGCCGAAGCTTATGCCCATATCGGCAACCGGGACAAAGCCCTGGAGTATTTGAATCTCCTGCGTTCCAAACGCATCAGCAACTACAAATCCTATAATGCAGCCAACCTTCCCGAACCCTCGGAAAAAAACCTTATCCGGACGGATGCTTCGGGAAAGACATTGACCCCCATCTTAAATGCCATACTCGTGGAACGGCAAAAAGAACTCTTTATGGAAGGCGACCGGTGGTTCGAACTCAAGAGGAACGGATGTCCCGAATTCTGGAGAGGAAGCAACGGAATGAAGTATATCATGCAAAAATTCCTCTACACCTTCCCCATCCCCTATAAAGAAATCATACTTACGCCGGGAATGATTCAAAACGACGGTTATAAACTTTAAATATTCGAACTATGAAATATAAAATATTATTTTCCATTATCATATCCGCTTTATTCGCAGGATGTAAAGGCCCCGATGAAATACCCGAACGCTATCACCGTCCGGAAAACACCTACTCCGTACCCAAACCCGAACCTCTGAGTGAAAGCGAACGGGAAATCATCCGGCAAAAGAGAACGGAATATCAGAATGCAGTCGAATAACCCTCAATTAAAGATTATGAAACATATGATACGCTATATCCTCTGGACGGGATGTCTCTCCCTTATTCTTTCGTGTGAAAAAGACAAGGGGACCGCTTCCGGGAAAACAATAGATTTTTCACAGAAGGTTTATTATATGGATAAGAATACGCCGGTAACGGTGTCCGTAAAAACCTCGGAAAAAGTTGAAAAAACCGTCACATTCGCCTATCGGTTGAAAGGAAACGGCATAGAAAACGAAGACTATGAGGTTTCGGCCAAAGAATTCCTCATCGAGGCGGGGAAAGATTCCGCAGGAATAGAGATACGTCCTAAAAACAATTACGAAGAAAACCGGAGTATACGCATGGAACTGCTTCCGGGCAACGGTTTCCGTATAAAAGAATTCGGTTTTACCATAATTCCCATAACAGCCAAAAGCAGATGGGTCGTCAGTTTTTTCACGGATAAATATTTCCTGTTCGGGGAAACCGACCTGGAAATCCAACTCGACAAAGCAAATACGAGCGGCGAACCTCTGGAAATTCCCGTAAAAGTGGACGAAAATTCTTCCGCAAAAGAAGGCATCCACTTCTCATTCCCCAAAGGGAAAACCTGCCTCATCCCTTCCGGAGAAAAAAAAGGCTTCCTAAAAGTGAAGTTTCTCAAAAGAGAATCCGGAAAAGACGAATTGGAGTTGCATCTTGGAGTATCTCCCAAGAACTTCGTAAGCGGGAATTTTATCTCGGCTAAAATAAAGATATACGGTTCCACCCTATTGGAAGATTTGACCGGAAAATGGGATTTCGAAGAACATATGAATGTAAAAACTCTGCCCGAAAGTCTTGTAAAAGACTGGGGAATGCCAGCATCGGATACCCTTGAAATGCCCCGCAAATACAATAAAAACGACGGATTCGAAATCGATGCGGAGGGTAATTTCAAAGTTTTTATGGAAGGCGACCTCGGCAAATACTTCAGAAATGCGGAACTTCGCTTTTTAGGAGAACAAAAACTTTATTTCTACGATCTGCCGCTATATCCCAAAGGTGCCGTATTCTCCATTTTCCGGCTTTCGGCAGCCAATACGACCTTCTCGGCCTCCGCTACCAAAATAGAGTCCGTAGAGATAGGCATGCGTATCCTGCCGGATCGTAAAACCCTGGAAATTGCCGTATACGATTTCAATCCCAAAGATTTCATGCAAACGACTTACGAATCGTTCCATGCCTTCTGTGACCCTCCCTTCGGAAAAAACGGTGCTCCCGTAGGTCTTAAAAACTATTTCAACCTTCTCTACAGATTTCGTTTAAAGAAATAGCATATACATCCCGTTCCCCCTTTCGGCAGCAGAAAAGTCGAAAGGGGGAAAATTCTCCCCGCTTCCCATAACGATTATAACGTTTTTAACACCACTCATCCATCGTCTTTGGCATAATTTTTATAGATTTGCATATGTTTAATTAAGGTATATTATTAATATCTTCGAACTGTTAAATCTTAAAAGATATGCTGACAAAGAGATATATTGCCATGGAGGAAGGAGCAGAAAGGTTCGAAAAAATTCCCGTAAAAATCTACTCTTCCCCATCGAAAGCCGTAAAAGCCGTCGCCGATGAAATCGAAGCGGAAATAAAGCTCAAAGCCGCAAAAGGAGAAAAATGCGTATTGGGCTTAGCTACCGGAAATTCTCCCATAGCCTTATACGAAGAGCTGATACGGCGTCATAAAGAAGAAAATCTCTCATTTGCCGACGTAATCACATTCAATTTGGACGAATATCTTCCCATGTCCGCAACCTCGGAACAAAGCTACCACCATTTTATGCACACCCGGCTTTTCGACCATATCGACATAAAACCGGAGAATACGCATATACCCGACGGAGAATTGAAATCCGTAGAAAGGATCAAGGAATTTTGCGAATCCTATGAAAAAGCCATAGATGCCGCAGGCGGAATAGACATTCAAATTTTAGGGATAGGGCGAAGCGGACATATAGGTTTCAACGAACCGGGTTCCAGTCTTTCTTCGCGCACCCGGGCCGTTTATCTCAACGACATCACGATACGGGATGCCGCAGCCGACTTCGAAGGAATTGCCAACGTACCGCCGAGAGCCTTGACCATGGGCATAAGCACCATACTCAAAGCCAAAAAAATCATCCTGCTGGCATGGGGTGAAAAAAAAGCGGATATCGTCCGGCAAGCCTTAGAAGGAGCGGTAACCGATAAAATACCGGCTACCTTCCTGCAATACCACCAGGCAACAACTTTCCATATCGACGAAGCGGCGGCAAGCGAACTTACCCGTTCCTGCCAACCATGGTTGGTAAACAAGATAAAATGGAACGACAAACTCATTCGCAAAGCCGTTTTATGGCTTTGCACCAAGGTAAACAAACCCATACTGAAAATCGAGAACAAAGATTATACGGACAACGGGATGTCCGATCTTATCAATCTTTTCGGCTCGGCCAACAAGGTGAACATTCAAGTATTCAACGACTTGCAGCACACCATCTCGGGATGGCCCGGAGGGAAACCCAATGCGGACGACTCCACCCGTCCGGAAAGAGCTTTCCCCTACCCCAAACGCATACTGGTATTCAGTCCCCATCCCGACGACGACGTCATATCCATGGGAGGCACCTTAGCCAGATTGGTGGAGCAGGGACATATCGTACACGTCGCTTATCAGACCTCCGGAAATATTGCGGTCTTCGACGACTACATCCGCCATGTCATGGAAGCGGCGACCGAATTCGCCGAATTGGCAAACGGAGATGCGGATTTTCTGAAAAATACATTCAACGACCTGACCCGGAACAATTCCCCGGCAGCCCTCCTGCCTTATAAAGGCGCCTTGAGAAGGGTAGAAGCCCGGTCCGCTTGCCGTTTCATCCATATCCCTCCAGAAAACATTCATTTTCTGGAGATGCCGTTCTACAATACCGGAACGGTAAAGAAAAACCCTCTGAGTGAAGCGGACATAGACATCATCGTCCGGCTTCTCCGGGAAATACGGCCTCATCAAGTGTATGCGGCAGGCGATCTTGCAGACCCCCACGGCACGCATGCCATTTGTCTCAAAGCTATAATCCGGGCTTACGACCGGGTAGAAAAAGAGCCCTGGTTCAAGGACTGTTACACATGGTGGTACCGGGGAGCATGGCTGGAATGGGATATAGAAGACGTGGATATGGCGGTACCCATAAGTCCGTTGGAATTATCCATAAAACGAAGTTCCATATTCAAACACGAGTCGCAAAAAGACGCTCCCGTATTTCCGGGCGATGACCCCCGCGAATTCTGGCAAAGAGCGGAAGCCCGCAACAGGAATACGGCCGATTTATACAACAAATTGGGTATGGCGGAATACGAAGCCATGGAAGTATTCGCCCGCTACATCCATCATCACGAAGATTTACCTTTTTAAAAACGACAACATGAAAAATACGACACTCCTCATTATGGCGGCAGGTATGGGTTCCCGATTCGGCAATCTCAAACAAATAAGTCCGTTAGGCCCTTATAAAAAAGCCATCCTGCATTATACGATATACGATGCGGTGGAAGCCGGTTTCGACAAAATAGTATTCGTCATCAGAGAAAGTTTCGCCGAAGAATTCAAGGATTTCGTAGGCAAATACGCCGAATCCAAATGCCGGGTGGAATATTGCTTCCAAACGATGGAAGAACTTCCCGGAAATATGCCCTCCGTCGACAGGGAAAAACCCTGGGGAACGGCTCATGCCATTTGGTGTGCACATAATCTTATCGACGAACCTTTTGCCGTAGTCAATGCCGACGACTTCTACGGTAGGGACGCTTTCGTCAAAGCCCGCAACTTCCTTTCCGGTCTGAACGGAAAAAACGAATATTGCCTTATAGGTTATAATCTCGATGCCACCCTTTCGGATTTCGGCAGCGTCTCCAGAGGCATATGCAGCACGGACCCCGACAACTATCTGGTTTCCGTCACCGAACATACCAAAATCGAAAGAAACGGAGATATTATAAAAGACCGTACGACCGGTAGCATCATAAACGGGAACGCCACGGTTTCCATGAACTTCTGGGGATTCACTCCCTGCATATTCAAAGAAATAGAGAAAGATTTCATCGACTTCTACCCTACAGCCAAGGATAATCCGAAATCCGAGTTCTATATACCCAAAGTCGTAGACAAACTCCTCCGGGAAGGCAGTGCCAAAGTAAAAGTCATCCCCACTTCCTCCCAATGGTTCGGTATAACTTATAAAGAAGATACCCCCCTTGTAAATACCAAACTCGCAACCTTACACACCCAAGGTCTTTATAAAAATTTAGAATAAAACATCAATCCCTTCACAATGAAAAATTCCGGCATATTAGGACTCGTCATATTGTTCGCTCTCTCCTGCTCCCACAATAAATACAATGTGGAAATAAGGGGAAACATCACCGACGCTCCTCCTAAAAATACGACTGTCTATATTGAGGATATGAATACGGCCAATCCTCGTATTACGGATTCCGCCGTAATAAAATCCGGAGGCAAGTTCAAACTGAGATTAAAGACGAAAGGCCCCGGTTTCTATCATCTCAAAATCGGGCATAAAAATATTTTGCTGCTCGCGGAGCCTCACGACAAAATCAATGTAACGACAGCCATATCCGCCTCTACGGACGATTACCGAATAAGCGGCTCGGAAAATTCGGAACTTATCCGAATCCTGAATCGAAGGATTAGACGTACAATCAGCCGGCTCGATTCCCTGCTGAAAATTTACGAAGCCCTACCTCTGAACAACAGGGAAGAAAGGATAAGAATCGGGAAGGAATGGGAAAAGACTTTGGACGAACAACGCAAATATTCCGCCGATTTCATACGGGAACATATTTCAAAACCGGTTGCATATTATGCATTATACCAAAAGATAAATGAAAATAATCCTGTCTTCGATCCCGTCGGAGATATCGAAATATATAAAACCGTAGCTTCCGCATTCGCCACGAAATATCCCGAATCGATCTATACCCGCTCTCTCGCCAAACGAATCGAGGACAGCGAAAACATTATTTCCAATATCAAATGGCAGGAAATCATCGCCAAGCATAAAAGCGATCTTCCCCCCATTGAACTCCCCGATAAAACAGGTCGTCCCGTCAGCCTTCATTCTTTTAAAGGGAAGTATATACTGCTGGAATTTTCCGTACTAACGGCGGAAGGAAGCGCCGCCTATATAAAGCAACTTCAAAAAACCTATGAAAAATATAAAAACAAGGGTTTGACAATCTATCAAGTATGTTTGGACAACAGTCGTTTGATATGGGAAGATGCCCAAAAAGCTTTAAACATACAATGGACATGCGTATGGGATGAAAATGCGATGAAATCCGTAAATGCGGGAATATGGAATATTAAAAACATTCCGGCCAATTATCTTATCGACAAGGAATTCAATATCGTAGGAAAAAATCTCTTCGGCAATACGCTCGAAGAACGCCTGAATCACGTGATAAAATAAATCTTTGTATGGGAAACATTTATTTTGCTTCCGATGCACATTTGGGTTCCCTTCTCATAGGCGACAATTCCGAACGGGAAAAAAAATTGGTCCGTTGGATTAAGTCCATAAAAAAAGATGCGGGTGCCCTTTATTTATTAGGAGATATTTTCGACTTCTGGTTCGAATACAAACATTGCATCCCCAAAGGCAACATCCGTTTTCTCTCTGCCCTATGCGAACTTACCGACAACGGTATCCCCGTACATTACCACACAGGCAATCATGACTTATGGGCATTCGACTATCTCCGCAAGGAGTGCGGAGTAGAAATTCACAGAGGAGATGAAATCGCGGAAATATACGGGAAACGCTTTTATCTGGGACATGGGGACGGATTGGACCCCAATGATAAAGGATATTTATTTTTAAAAAAAGTCTTCCACAACCGTTTTCTGCAAAAATGTTTCGGACTCATCCACCCGGACATCGGTATCCGTCTTGCCCATCGCTGGTCGGGACACTCCCGGGTAAAACCGACCGGAAGCATCGAAGCCCCGCCCGTTACGGAAGAAGAAAAAGAAACCATAGCGGCTTTTTGCAAGGAAAAACTCGAACACGAAGATATCGATTATTTCATATTCGGACACAGGCATCAGCCGCTCGACATGGCTATATCCGACAAATGCCGGTACATAAATACGGGCGACTGGATTACCCACTACAGCTATGCCGTATTCGACGGCCGTAAGGTAAACCTGAAATTTTACCCGCAAACATCTTTGGATATTTCGTAAATCATTTGTAAATTACGAGATATTCGCTACAGGATGTTAGTAAAAGTATATTCTTCCGCCGTCAACGGGATCGAAGCCATTACCGTAACCATAGAGGTCAATATTCTTTGGGGAGCCAAATTCATCATCGTAGGCCTTCCCGACAATGCCGTAAAAGAAAGCCAGCAACGCATCGATTCGGCATTACGCCAAATCGGATACAGGATTCCGGGCAAACGCACCATCATCAATCTCGCTCCTGCAGATATCAAAAAAGAAGGTACGGCCTACGACCTTCCCATGGCCATAGGTATTATAGCCGCCAACGAAGACATTCCCTCCGATAAGTTGGACGACATCGTTCTCATCGGAGAACTCTCGTTAGACGGCAGCATATTGCCCGTAAAAGGCGTTCTTCCCATAACCATCAACGCTAAAGAAAACGGATTCGGGAAAATAATCGTACCCCGGAATAATGCCAATGAAGCGGCCGCTGTCAACGGCATAGAAGTATACGGTTTCGCACACATACGGGAAGTCATCGATTTCCTCAAAGACAGTACCGAATGCCGTCCCGTTTCTTTCGATACGGGAAGCCCGGCTGCCGGTACGACTCCCTATATACCCGATTTTTCGGAAGTAAAAGGGCAGGAATCCGCCAAAAGAGCCGTCGAAGTCGCAGCCTCGGGAGGACACAACCTCATTATGATCGGTCCGCCGGGATCGGGGAAAACCATGCTGGCCAAACGTATCCCCGGCATACTTCCCTCCATGAGCTTGGAAGAATCCCTGGAAACCACAAAAATACACTCCATCGCAGGCATCATACCCCATAACTGTTCGTTAATCGCCGTCCGGCCCTTTCGAGCTCCGCACCACACCATATCCGATATCGCTTTGGTCGGGGGCGGCAATTACCCTCAACCGGGAGAAATCTCTTTAGCCAATAACGGCGTGCTCTTTATGGACGAACTTCCGGAATTCAAACGCTCGGTCTTAGAAGTGCTACGCCAGCCTTTGGAAGAACGCCGAATCACCATAAGCCGGGCGAAATACAGTATTTCCTATCCGGCCGATTTCATGTTGGTAGCTTCCATGAACCCATGTCCCTGCGGCTACTACAACCACCCTGCCAAAAGTTGCAGTTGTCCTCCGGGAGCCGTAAAACGCTATCTCTCGAAAATATCGGGCCCTCTATTGGACAGGATCGACATTCAAATCGAAATATCCCCGGTAGAACCGGATAAATTGGAAATGCAAACCGAAGGGGAAACGAGTGCCGTCATCAAAGAACGGGTTACGAGAGCCAGAATGCTCCAGGAAATAAGATTCAAGGCATATCCGGGCATATATAATAATGCACAAATGCCGTCCGCCCTTCTTAAAAAATTCTGCAAACTCGACCGGGAGACCCGACATCTACTCCGGAAAGCCATACAAAACCTGGGGCTTTCGGCAAGAGCATACGAAAGGATCATTAAATTAGGACGCACCATCGCCGATATGGAAGGAGCCCCGGACATAAAAGCCCATCATATTGCGGAAGCCGTCCGATACCGAAGTCTCGACAAAAACACATGGGGAAACTGAGCCTTGTCAGATTCCCGTCATTTTCCTTATCAAATAATTATGAAAGCATTATCGTCAAATCGATATTCACTCTAAATCTTAATCCGGGAAACATCAACCGAATCATAAAGCATCCGTATGAGACGCTCTTCCCCCGTAAGAATGTGTCACAGAATGCCAAATCCGTATTTTGGATCGGGATTCAAAATAATCCTTTTATCGATGAGATCAAACCGACAATATTCCCTCCATTTTTAACGACTCTTTTTATTTTCCTTATTGTCCTTGTAGAGCTGACTTTTCTTTCTAAACTATCGAATACGTCCTTAGCATTATTTCTATCCTCAGGTTTAATCCGTCTTAATGCCTCGACGGAACTTTTTAAATATTCTTTTAATTCTTGAAATGCAGGCTCTATTAATTCTTCTTTTAATTCAATTAACAAAGAGTCAGTAATGACTTCATTATCAACTTGAAAAAAAAGAATTGCAGGATATGATAATAAAAAATCGCTGCCAAAATATTTATGTACCAACTCTTCAATTCCTTTTGAAGGATTAGTTGAGGTTGTTACTGTTGACAATCTATAAGAAATCCTTCTGCTTATGCCAAATTCTTTCTTAATCTTTTTTTCCTCCTTATAGTTAAAACTAAAAACTGTCAAATATTCACCCGATATCTCATTTAATGCTAACCAATATTGATTGTCGTTCAATACTTTCCATAATTGCGGATTCTCAAAATCATAAAGAATAAAAGCGAAAGCAAGAGCCCGTCGTTCTTCTTTATGCCTGCTGCAAATTTGCATCATCTCATGCCTGAAAGAATCGAAATTATGACCTTCATCCCTTGAGTTTTGATAAACCGTATACATATATTCATTTTTTTAATAATATTTGCATTCCTTCATATTTTTCGTTTTCCCATTTTATTATTTATGAATCTTCTATATCTAACATCAATTATAAAATTCTTCTTCAAAATATTATAGTTGAGAAATTCGGAAGAAATGCAGCGATAATATATCCCATCTAAAAA
Source organism: Marinifilaceae bacterium (assembly GCA_041846495.1). GTDB lineage: Bacteria > Bacteroidota > Bacteroidia > Bacteroidales > Marinifilaceae > JBGZEX01. Next base: position 12,203 of record JBGZEX010000060.1, on the reverse strand, counting down.
ATGACTGTATTTGTTTTCGTAAAACGGTATTTTTATTATTTCGTTGAAATTCAATTTCGAAATACCCCCCCATACAGTAACCCGGATATCATAGTATTATATCCAACGTGATAAAATTTCCTCAATTTTCCCGACATCGCTCTCCCCGAAATAAATCCGGTTTCCGAATAGTGTCGGGGTGACAGGATTCGAACCTGCGGCCCTCTGCTCCCAAAGCAGATGCGCTAGCCGGACTGCGCCACACCCCGTTTTACTCTGCAAATATAGTTTTTTCTACACTCTCAAGCAACCAACTCTTCAAAAACTTAATGAGTCTTCCTCATCAAAATAAAAAAGAATTATTAAAAATAAGTACAATTCTCATTATTCTTCCCAAAAAACAGGCGACAATTTTATTTTTCTCCGTCTTATATAATAAACAATCACGGACAATTGCATATGAAAAATTTTAAAACCGACAATTATAAAAGGGCGACAGAACTCTTAAATGATAAAAATTTTATTCTATGGCGCATCGCTCCTACGACCGAAGCCGACCTCAGGTGGAAAAAACTCATAGAAGAAAATCCCGGTTTGGAGAAAGAAATCGAATCTGCAGACACTTACCTCAAACAGCATATATTCAAAAAAATGCAGTTAACGGCGGAAAATAAAGCCGCTTTAATCGAACGGATTCAAAACTCGATCAACGAACACAGTCGCCCGAAACGCCCTCAAAGGTTTGTCAAATTCATGAAATATGCCGCCCTCGTGACTTTTATACTCTTATCTGGACTTCTTATATATCGCCGATATATCGGTTTCGGCAAAAACGAACTTATCGTATTGAACCCCATGGAAAGTCGAACCATTCAATTGGTTTCAGCCGGTAAAACCCTATCCTTTCCCTCGAATATCGACATTCAAATAACCAAAGACATCGCCATCATTCAAAGAAACACCGGAAATGCAGAAAGTATCTCCATTACGCCGAATATGATAAATAAACTCATCGTACCTTATGGAAAACGTACGAAAATCGAATTATCCGACGGTTCAAAACTATGGTTGAATTCCGGTTCCACACTGGAATTCCCTTCCGATTTTGCCAAAAACAAAAGAATCATACACCTGAAAGGAGAAATGTATATTGAAGTCGCACCGGATTCTACGCGCCCATTCTACGTACATACTCCGAATTTCGAAATAGAAGTATACGGAACAAAATTCAACGTATCCGCATACGAGCACCAGCTACAAGCTGTCGCATTAGTGGAAGGAAGTGTGGGAGTCAAACAAAAGGAAAGGGCCATATGCGATCTTTCACCCAATGAAATGGTCGTTTACGACAAAGGGTTCGAGAAACGACAAGCCGATGTATTGAAACATATCAGTTGGACAAAAGGATATATATATTTCGACAAGACTCCGCTCACGGAAGTATTAAAACATATCGAACGCTATTATAATGTTTCTCTGAATTACTCCAATGCAACCAATCTGAAAAATGCCAGTTGTAAAGGCAAACTTTATCTATCGGAGAATTTGGATAATGTGATGAAATTAGTAGCCTTATTATCCAATACCGTATATACGAAAGAAGACAACGTCATATACATATCCAATAAACCCATTAAATAAACAGCCTATGAGATAAAGTATAAATTCTCTATTATGAAAATACGATAAGTACATAAAAATGGAAATACGACTAAACTAATATTATTAATCTATGAATTACTATCATCTGAACGGACAAAACAAAAGTCCAGACAAGCGATGCTATGTCATAAAACTCACAAGCATCATGTTTTTTCTATCCGGCATCGTTTTCAATACCTATGCCCATCCCTATCTACAGATAAGAATCGATTTGAAATATAAAGATATCCTGATAAAAGACGTCTTTATGGAAATCGAAAAAAGGAGCGACTACATCTTCCTGTTTTCCGGAAATCTGGAAGAAGAGATAAACAGGAAAATCGACGTGGATATTTCATCGGATTCCATCGAGGAAATTTTAGAGTGCGTGATGAAAAACACATCTTTAAAATATGAAATTTTAGACAAACAAATCGTCGTTTTCAACAAAGCGCACAGACCGAAAGCCGAACCGACCGAAGAAATCCGGAAAATATCCGTTCAACAGTCCATAAAAACCGTATTTATAAGCGGTAAGGTTACGGACGAAAAAGAAGAACCCATAGTCGGAGCGAATGTTATCGTACCCGAAACCACCATAGGTACGGTAACCGACAAAGAGGGAAAATTCGCTTTGAATGTTCCCAAAGGTTCCGTCCTGCGGTTTTCCTACATAGGGTATATCCCTTCTGAAGTCATCGTTTCGGAACAAAAAACTTTAAATATCCGTTTAAAGGAAAAAAAGCAGGCGCTGGACGAAGTCGTCGTTACCGGCTATGCCAACATCCGAAAAGAGAGTTTCACCGGACATGCCATATCGGTGTCCCGAGATGAACTCCTATCGATATCCCAAAAAGATATTATCAGTACATTGCAAATATTCGACCCTTCGCTACGCTACATTAAAGATAATTTAAACGGTGCCAATCCCAATAAATTACCCGAATTTTATATGAGAGGCCAATCTGGCATAGGTATAAAAGAATTGGACAAAATCAATATATCGGAAGCAGCTCTAAGCAATAATCCGAATTTGCCTGTTTTCATAATGGACGGATATGAAGTAAGTGTGGAAAAAGTATACGACTACGACCCCTATCAAATAAAATCGCTTACCATTCTAAAAGATGCAGCAGCTACGGCCATGTACGGTTCAAGGGCGGCAAACGGAGTCATTGTTATTGAGACCATTGCTCCGACTGCCGGTACATTAAGGGTCAACTATAATTTCGTCGGTTCCGCTACTTTCCCCGATTTATCCGATTACGATTTAATGAATGCGGAAGAAAAACTCGAAGCGGAAAGATTAGCGGGATTCTATGATATCGATATGCCCGGCATCGATACCTACACAGCCAACGCTCGGGTACGAGAATATATCATGAAAAATAACCAGCTCAAAAAAGGTGTGAATACCGATTGGATCGCCCAACCTCTGAAAAACGTATTGAATCAAAAGCATTCCGTACAAATCGAAAGCGGCGATGAAAATATCCGCCTCGGGCTTAACTTAAAATACGACATACAAAACGGTGTGATGAAAAAATCCAAAAGAGAACGCAAAGAAGTCGAATTCATCACTGACTATAAAATAAAATCATTTCAAATAAAAAACAAAATATCCTATTCCAGAATGGATGCCCAAGATTCTCCCTACGGGACATTCAGCGATTATACATGGAAGCTTCCTTACGATGAAATATTCGATCGAGACGGGTACCCTCTTCTAAATACTACATTATGGCATAGCGGAAGTAGCGAACTAAATAGACTTAATCCTTTATATGAGGCACTTAAAACAAAAAATTTCAATAAAAACAATTATGACCAATTCAGTAATAATATATCTCTGATCTATCGTTTTCTCAATTTCCAAATTAAAGCACAATTCTCTATAGAACATCAAAAAAGCAGATATAAAAAATTTACCGATCCCAATTCAGGCTCTTATTCCGGAACAACCGAATGGAAAGAGAAAGGAGAATTAAGTTTAAACGACGGTTATTCTCTCAAACTCAACTCCAATTTTATTGCAAATTACTCTAACTTAATCGACAAGCATCATATCAATATTCAGGCAGGCTTCAATATAAAAGAAACAAAAAGCAACGCGAATTCCGAAAACTATTCCGGTTTCCCGTCAGGCTCTCATTTCTCTCCGAACTATGCCAATCATATTACAAAAAAGCCCACTTATTCGGATAATCACACGCGCTTATTCGGAGCATTTTCTGTTATAAACTACTCATATAACGATATCTATCTATTTGATGCATCCCTACGAATAGACGGTTCTTCCGAATTCGGGACGGAAAAAAAATACGCTCCTTTCTGGTCATTCGGAGTAGGAATAAATTTCCATAATTATCCTTTTTTAAAATCCAATCCCATCATAAACAAACTCAAACTATCGGCAACAACCGGAGAATTAGGAAAAATAAACTTTCAACCTTATGCTGCCATAGATATGTATAAGATATCGGATTCCTGGTATATTACAGGTGTCGGTGCATCACTCATATCAATGGGTAATCCTTATCTAAAGTGGGAAATAACCCGAACCAATGATATTATGGTCGATTTAGGCCTGTTCCAAAATAAATTCTATATAAAATTCGGCTACTACAATAAATTGACTTCAAATTTAGTAAACGATATCGATCTCATAGCTTCTTCCGGTTTCACAACTTACAAAGGCAATGTCGGAAAGATAAGAAACAGGGGTATAGAAATAGATATTAGGACAAATATCATCGCTACAAAAGATATTCTTGTCGGTTTATATGGAAACTTTGCTCGTAATCGTAATAAAATCATCGATATATCCTCAGCTCTTGAGACTTATAATAAATTAGTCAACGAACAATATAAAGAATATTCTTATTATGGAAATTGGGGAAGTAAAGCAAAACAATATTCCACACCCTATACAAAATATATAAAAGGAGGTTCCGTAACCTCCATCTTCGGAATGAAATCATTGGGTATCAATCCTATGGATGGAAAGGAAATATATCTAAAAAAAGATGGGACAATTACCTACGATTGGGAAGCTTCGGAACAAGTAATCATAGGAGATTCCGAACCGAAAGGTCAAGGTGCTTTCGGATTAAACATTCTTTATAAAGGTTTTTCCATATACGCTTCATTCCTATACGAATTCGGAGCCCAAGAATACAACTATACCTTAGTCAGCAAAGTTGAAAATGTAGACTTATATAATAGAAATACTGACAAAAGGGTTTTAACTGCAAGATGGCGTCAACCGGGAGACAGGACAACTTTAAAAAACATAGCCGAACGATCCTACACCACTCGACCGACCTCTCGATTTATACAAGACTATAATTCGTTATCTTTCAATTCCCTAAGCATAGGTTACAATTTCCCTAGAAAACTTATAAAAAAAGCCGGACTCAATATGCTTAAACTATCATTCAATGCCAACAGTATAGGTAAACTCACTACAGTAAGACAGGAACGAGGACTGAGTTATCCTTTTGCAAGAAGTTTCGACTTCACTCTAAATGTCGGATTTTAATCATTAAACTATGAAAAGAATAACATATTTAATAATCTTATCGCTCGTACTCTTTTGGAGCGGCTGCAGTGATTGGCTCGATGTACAACCGAGTGAACGTATAAGTGCTAAAAAATTGTTTGAAGAAGGGGACGGATTCCGGAATGCTTTAAACGGGATCTATCAAGAAGCCTCATCTCAAACATTATACGGACGGGAATTAACCTGGGGGCTTATCAGCATAATGGCTCAGGATTATAATGTAAACAAACTCTCTTATACCTATCAATATGCTGCAGAATACGATTTTAAATCATATGAATCAACTAAAAGCATTATCTCGAATATATGGAGCAAATCTTATAACTTAATAGCCAATTGCAATCTATTATTAAATCGAATCGAAAAGGCCGATACCAATATATTCGAATTCAAAAAAATGGAAAAAGATTTGATAAAAGGTGAAACAATGGCTGTCAGAGCATTGATTCATTTCGACCTTTTAAGGCTATTCGGGCCTTTCCCCGAAGACAAGGCGAGGATTGCCATTCCATACGTAAACGAATATCCCAATTATTACACCCCTCCCAAAACAGGAACAGAAGTTCTAAATTATATTATTGATGATTTGAATAATGCGGCAAATTTAATTGCATACAATGATACGATCGTGCATCGCTCTCAACTTTTAACGGGAATCTCCGGTAGATTCGAAGGTTCATATGCTGCAAAAAATATTTTTTTCAATTGCAAAGGATATAGAATTAATTACGTCGCCATACACGCCCTTCTTGCCCGTATATATTTATATGCAGGAAACAGGGCCAAGGCATTTGAACATTCCGAATATTTATATAATAAATACGGACCGCATAGTAAAAACAGAAATTGGCAATTCACTTCCGAAACCAATTCAAAAGGACATAATAAATACATTAAATTTGCCGATGATATTATCTTGGCTTTTTACGATCCTGAAATAATGACAACTATACAAGATTTTTTCGGGAGTCGCAGATGGACATTATCCCCTGATATTAATATATGGTTCGATAAAACCAAACGTGATTTTCGAATTAATTTAATTAATGACTTAAAAGAATCCGAAAAATGGATTGAAAGTACGTCTACACAACAATACAGAAAATCTCAGAACTTCATCCTCCCTGTTATCAGAATGAGTGAAATCTATTATATATACAGCGAATGTTTATTCGAAACAGGAGATCATCAGTCGGCCTTAAAGGTATTAAACCAGATAAGATATGCCCGAGGTAGGACCGATGCTCTGAAAGATCTCGATAAAGAGGCATTTTATAATGAACTATTAATGGAATACAGGAGGGAGTTTATCGCCGAAGGACAGACATTTTTCACCTATAAACGTCTTAAAAGAGATATTGTGACTTCTTTATCCGTTTTTAAAACAGATAATAGAATGATTCCTCCCATCCCGGAAAATGAAACAATATTTTAAAACCGCTTTCCCATGAATAATAAAATCCATATTCTGCTTTTTATAATTATAATTTCGATTGCATGCAAGAAAGAAGAAATCGAATTGTACAAATCCGAACATTATATTCAATTTACACAAGAAGTTAAGGATACGAGTATTATATCCTTTTTCCTATATCCGAATCTCAATCAAATAAAGATTCCTTTAGAATTAAAACTAATAGGCATAATGCCCATCAGAGAACTAAGTTATCGGATAAAAATAAATGAAAATGAAACGACAGCATCGGCAGAACATTATCATCTGCCTCAAAAAATGGTGTTCAAACCCGGACAAGCTTTGGATACCGCCTATATCCTTTTTAATAATAAAGCCGACTTAAAAACGGAAAAGAAAAAACTCACGCTCGAAATTATCGAATCTGAAGATATAAAACCAGGACAAACAAACTATATAAAGCGAATATTTTACATTTCCGACATCATCAGTAAACCCAATTGGTGGAACGATAGAATCGAATTTTACGGATTGGGTAAATACAGCGATGACAAATTCAGACTGTTTATAGAAGTTACAGGTATTGGAGAACTCGATAAATACGATGAATATACCCAACGCAATTATATGCTGCAATTTAAATACTATTTAATCAAAAAGAAAAATGAAGGCAATCCTGTAATAGATTCGGAAGGAAATGATATGTTGAGTACGGTCCCGATTTTAGGATAATTAAAAACAAACGACATGAAAAAATATATTATATTTTTATTTTATTTCTTGTTTTCATCCTGTCTTAAAGACAATGGAACATACGAATATGATTATGGAAATGAAGTTTCCATACGATTTGAAAAATACTATTACAGTATAAAAGTAGGAGATACATTGAGCGTATACCCTATAAGACAATTTAAATATCCTCATAGCGATACCTTAAATTTCGAACATATATGGTATCGGAATACCGATGTATATTCCGATAAAAATACTTTGACATTTATCGGGGATTCCATCGGTTCTTTCAATATGACCTACTATATGAAAGATAAAAACACCGACATCATGTTTCCTGCAAGATCAGGTTTTACAATAAATGTAGAACCTCTGTATAACATGGGGTGGATTATATTATACGAAAAAAATGATGCTTCGGAAATAGCTATGATTATCCCTAAAGATACGATATTCACCCATTATACGGAGTTATATAAAACGAATAATAAAGGAGAAAAATTAGGATCTTCTCCGGTTTTTATAAAAGATTATGCTGTCACATGGCAGACGAGAGGTTTGCTCGTCGTCCAAAGAGGAGGACAAGGCTGTGTGGAATTGAACTCGGATAACTATAAAAAGGAAATTTTGCTTAAAGACGAATTTATCGGAGGACCACCCGATAATTTAGATCCCGTCGATGCAGCCTTTTTAGAAAAAACACATTTTCTTTTAATGGAAGACGGACGGATTTATCGGAAATATATTATAAACTATGGAGATACTCCATGGATAACTCCTTGGAACAATAATCCTGAAGAAATAGAAGGGGGAATGAAAATAGAAGATATATGGGATTCCTGGTCGCTAAAAAGCTATTTTGCATTAATGTACGACGCACTCAATAAAAGGATTCTCGAGTTCAATCCGAGCGGGAGCTCTCCTGCCGGACAAACTCCCATTGCTCCTATCTCCAAACCGACAAATGCCTATCCTTCAAAATACTATAAATTAGATAGTTTAGGTAATATCGACTATATATGGGGAGGTACTTTTAACGACACATATTATTATATGGCAGGAGCCATGCTTATCAAAGATTTGGATGACGGCAAATTCTATTTTCAGGATTTTACGTATAGCACAGACTATTATAATCCGGCATTGGAAATAGGAAGATGTATCGAATTTACCGGGGGCAACTTACTGTCTTTTGCAAGCAAGTTCGCAGCGATAAAGGAAAGAAATTATCTCTTCTTCTCAGGAGGTACGAACAACTGTGAACTCCATTATTTCGATATTATTACGAAAAACCATCCGACTTTGTATAAAAAATTCGAAGCTCCGATTACAGCTCTATATTCTTCAAATGACGGGAATACGATTGCCGTTGGATTAGAGAACGGTTCCGTATATCTTTTCGACATTTCCCACTATGTTATCATATCAGGTAAAAGCAAAGAATTGTACCATCTACACGGACTCGGAAAAATTATCGATATCGTTTTAAAGAAAGGCAATATCAGTTGAATATAAATATATTTTTTATAATTTACACACGGGAAGTTAAATAAATTAATACATGAATAATTCCATTGTTAAAGCAGAGAATCTCTCACATCGTTATACGATCCAGTGGGCGATACGCAATATCAATTTAGAAATCGATCAAAAAGGCGTTTACGGATTATTGGGAGCAAACGGTTCGGGAAAATCCACCATAATGAATATTATATGCGGAATTTTAAAACAATCCGACGGGAATGTGTATATCAGCGGTATCAGTGTAGATCGAAATCCTGTAGAAGCTAAAAAACATATAGGTTTTTTGCCTCAATCCGCCCCTTTGCATCCCGACCTCACCGTGCAAGAATATCTCACCTATGCCGCCGGTCTCAGATTAATGCCGGATAAAGCAGTTGCCAAGGCTGTAGATAAAGCTATGGAGAGATGCGATATCCGCCATTTCAGAAAACGTCTTATTCGCAATCTTTCCGGAGGATATAAACAACGAGTAGGAATAGCTCAAGCCATTGTTCACGATCCGGAATTCATCGTTTTGGACGAACCGACAAACGGATTGGATCCCAATCAGATTTTAGGCGTAAGAAAACTCATTAAAGAAATTGCAGAAGAACATACGGTTTTGCTATCTACACATATTCTACAGGAAGTTCAGGCAACCTGCGAGCACATTTGGATGATTAACGAAGGCAGCATGGTCTTTTCCGGTACGATTGAAGAATTCGACAATTATCTAATGCCCAGCTCATTGACAGTAGTTTTAATATCTCCTCCGACAATAGAAGAATTAAAACAAATACGGGGAGTGGAAAATGTCATGAGCATCAATCATAATTCTTTCAGAATTTATTTTAAAGATGCGGATGAAGCAATTGAAGAAATCGTCAAGAAAAGCGTGGAAAACGAATGGCATCTCCGGGATATACGTATTGAAAAAAACTCGATGGATTCCGTATTCGCAGAATTATCAAAAAAATCCAAAAACTAAAAAAACGACTTATGAAAACGATATGGAAAATAGCAAAATCCGAACTTCAATATTTATTTTATTCTCCGGTAGCATGGCTTATATTCATTATTTTCGCCATACAATCCGGAATCATATTTACCGGATTATGGGATGGATTCGTCGGCAACAAACTCTTGGGATATAGACTGTATTCTTTAACATTCAACAATTTTGCAAATCAATGGGGAGGTTTATTTATCGGGGTTCAAAATTACCTTTATCTGTATATCCCATTATTGACAATGGGAGTTATGAGCCGGGAACTCAATAGCGGGTCCATAAACCTTCTGTACTCATCCCCGGTAAGCAATACCCAAATTATTCTGGGTAAATACGCCGCTTTAGTCGTTTATTGTTTTTCTCTAATCTGCATACTCGGCATATATGCAATATTTTCAATCGCCGTTATTGTAAATGTAGATATCCCGTTGATATTGACGGGCCTTTTAGGTATATTTCTATTAATATGCACTTATGCGGCGATAGGACTTTTTATGTCGAGTATGACATCCTATCAAATCGTTGCCGCCGTGGGAACCATAGCCGTATTGGCCGTTATGAATTATATAAAAGAAATAGGACAAGAAATAGAACTCATACGGGATATCACCTATTGGTTGGCATTGCCGGGCAGAAGCAACAATTTCATTTCGGGACTGATTTGCAGCGAAGACGTCATTTATTTTATTGCCATCATTGTTCTGTTTCTTTGCTTTGCCATAATAAGGCTGAGAGGTCGAAGAGAACGTAGAAATTTTTATAAAACGACAGCTAAAATCATCGGCGTATTTTTAATCGTAGCTTTTGTCGGCTATGGAAGTTCGCGACCGAAATTTATGAGATATTACGATGCGACACATACCAAACGCAATACACTTACACAAAACAGTCAGGAAGTCATTAAAAAATTAAAAGGAGGACTGACCATAACTACTTATACAAACTTATTGGAAGATAATTATTGGTATGGCCTGCCGAGAAATGTCAAATCGGACATGGAACGATTTAAACAATATTTAAGATTTAAACCCGATATCAAATTGAAATACGTACATTATTACCATCGGGCGGAAAATCCCCATCTCGACCTCCGTTACCCTACCCTAAACGATAAAGAACGAATGGATACGCTCCGGAAACTCAACCGATGGAATTTTAAAATAATCCCTCCTGAAAAAGTAGCCGAGAATGTCTACTTGGAACCTGAAAAATATCGCTTCGTACGCCTATTGGAACGGGAATCCGGAGAAAGAACATTCTTAAGAATATTCAACGATATGTATAAATTTCCATTCGAGACGGAAATTACGGCAGCAATGAAACGTCTGATCATGAATGAACTTCCGGTAGTAGGATTTATTACGGGACACGGAGAACGAAGTTGCTACGATGCTACGGACAGGGGATACAAAACCTTTGCTCAAGAAATTACATTCCGATACTCTCTTATCAATCAGGGATTCGACTTTATGAATATCTCTCTGAAAAAAGAAATTCCCGATAATGTCAACATCATCGTAATCGCCGAACCCAAAGAGCATTTCAACAAAATGGAATTGGACAATCTATATGCGTATATCGACCGGGGAGGCAACCTTATGATTCTCGGAGAACCCGGACGACAGGAGTTTATAAATCCCGTTATCGAAAAATTCGGAGTAACGATGTTACCGGGCATTATTGTCAAACCGGGACGTATCATAGAACCGTCGACTACCGTAGTTTATGCATCGAGCGGTAATAAAATCGATACGATTCCCGCCGTAAACATAAGTCCGGAATTAATGGTTTTGCCACCTGCAGATACTTCCCGGTCATATCACTTAAAAGAAATGTATTACCGCAAACAGAATTTGGTTTCCCCTAAATTTGCCGCCTTAGACATCGATACGACACGAGGTTTTAAGGTCGTTCCTCTATTCGTATGCGATACTTCGTGGTTGGAAGTCGAGACAACGGACTTTATTAACGATTCCATACGCATGAACCCCAAAGTCGGGGAAAAACTCGGAAATTATACGGCTGTAGCCGCTTTATCCCGGAATATCGGAGATAAGGAACAGAGAATTGTCATATCCGGAGATGCGGATTGGATAAGCAACGGAGAACTCGGAATGTCCCGTAACAGAATACGCGCTTCCAATTACTCCCTCATCAACGCCTCATTCTTCTGGCTGTCGAACGAGGAAGTGCCCATAGACGTAAGGCGTCCTACCTCTCCCGACCGGGATATACGCATAGGTCAATCGGGTTGGGGCTATGCCGAATTCTTCCTGCGCTGGCTTTTCCCCATCCTTCTGCTCGGTACGGGTCTATTGATATGGATACGCCGCAGAGGCAGGTAACGACCGTTTAATCTA
>JBGZEX010000059.1:0-41995 GCA_041846495.1 Marinifilaceae bacterium | reverse complement strand
CGAAGAAATGTATACTTTTACCCATGGTTATACTTTTTTGTTTTGCAACTCAAAGATAACCAAAAGGGCTGGTACATCGTGAGAAGTGTCAGCCCTAAATTTTATACGACAGAAGAAGTTTTACCGGACAGCAATAATTTTAAATGGACGGGTACTACAAGTTTAGGAAGTTATTGCGTCTCTGCCATATCGAGCCATTACGACTGGCCCGTCAAGAAGATAAACAATGATATTGCTATCCTTACCGACGCTCTCTCACGGGCATAGCCGTTGCGGCTCCGTATCCTCCCCTCCGCTAATCGTTTTCAGATAAAATCCGCTTTTTCAATATGATAATTTTAAAATCCCATTCTCGAGGAAGAAATAAATATCCGCTTTGAATTTTAAAATAAAATTTTTGTTACATTCGTGGACTATACGGAATAAGAGCGAATGAATACTATCGTATCGGTATTCGTATTAGGAATACGAAAAACACGGAATGGTAAACTTCAATAAATCAACTATGGAAGAAAAAGTAACCACACATAAGGAAACAGAAGGGAATACGGCTTACTTTTCCTGCGGCTGTTTTTGGGGAGCGGAATTTTATTTCCGAAAAGCCGAAGGAGTGATTTCCACTACCGTCGGATATATGGGCGGCAATAAACATAACCCCACGTACGAAGACGTATGCCGGGGAGATTCCGGACATTTGGAAACGACGGAAATCGTATTCGACCCCGAGATTATATCTTATCCTGAATTGGTAAAATTGTTCTTCGAAATCCACGACTTCACACAGGAAGACGGCCAAGGACCGGATATAGGAAAACAATACGTATCCAATATCTTTTATACGGATGAATATCAGAAAAAAATTGTCGAAAAATACATGGAATTACTTAAAGATATGGGGTATGACGTAGCTACGACTTTGAAAACGGCAAAAGAAACTCCCTTTTGGAAAGCCGAAAACTACCACCAGGACTATTACGAGAAAAAAGGCGAATCGCCCTACTGTCATTTCCGGCGTAAAATATTCCCGGAAAATACATAAGGAAAAGCGACATATCACAATCTATGCCTCAAAATACGGGGAATATAGGTAGAGATATGCCGTATTTTTTTAGCCTCGTATACATCGGCTATTTTTATGAGAATAGCCGTCTCTTCAACTCCTCCGAAATCGGCATTTATCGTCGTTTCGAAAGCTTTCATCGAAGGCGAAAGACTCATATAAGCGTTGACCAAAGGAGGAATGTTTTCACCTATATCTCTGACTTTCCGGGACAATATCTTATAATCTTCCGAATAGGTATTCCCCGAAAACAAGGTCGACAGTCTTTCTTCGTCAATATCAATTCTCAACGGGACATAAGCTTGTACAAGGGCTTCCGTATCTCTAAAATATTTCCGCATAAAATATAAAATCATATTCCTTGCTTCTATATTGAAAGAAGTATACATCGTAACTTTCCCGAAGAAATATTTGATGTCCGGATAATCCACCGTAAGCGCCCCCAAACCGTCCCATAAATTATCCAAAGCAAACAGGGATTTACGTCCCATCCTCGTGGACTGATACATCGGATGCACGAACGAGCGCCCCAACTCTATCACATAAGGCAAGTAATCCCGTTTGAATTTATTCGAAAACCGGAACAATTCCGTCGTAGCGAGTTTGGGTTCTCCCTTCTCGTTCGAAGGCACGTCTCCGCATACGATAAAACGATAGCCTCCCAATATCTCCATTTCTTTAGGGTCCCATACGATAAGCTGCTGATAGGGAAAATCCCGGGATATATCGAATTCGTCCATATCGATTTCCTTACCGGTTCCCCCTCCTGCCGTTCTGAAAGTGAGTTCCCTTATACGGGCCACTTCCCGCATAAGATTAGGCGAATTCAGGGCATCGAAAATATAAATTTCATTCCCCGCCTTATTCGTTTTGCGCACGAACTTATCCGGAGTCAATTCATCCAAAAGTTTTTCCCGTTCCACGGGATAAATAACAGGCTTCATATTGTATATTTGTTCTTCACAAATATATACATAATTTACATATGTACGAAGAGCATATAAAAATATAAAACAAATATCGTACTATTCTTTTTCTCCATAAGCAAGGTCTCCCGCATCTCCCAATCCGGGAACGATATAGGAAGATTCGTTTATCCCCGGGTCTATAGCCGCCGTCCATAGAGTGGTCGTTTCAGCGGGGAAATGCATTTTACAATAAGCTATTGCCGGTTCGCTGGCCAGTATCGAAGCTATATGCACGTGTTTCGGACACCCTTTGGTCAACAATGCTTCGTAAGCCAATTCCATACTTCCTCCGGTAGCAAGCATGGGATCCGTCAATATCAAGGTCTTTCCTTCCAAAGAGGGAGATGCAATATATTCGACATGAATATCGAAATCTTTATGCATTTCGTCATACTTACGATATGCCGAGACAAAAGCATTTCCCGCTCTGTCGAAATAGTTCAGAAAACCGTGATGAAAGGCCAGACCCGCCCGTAATATCGTACCTAAAACCATGGAATCCGAAATAAAATCGGCAGGCAATTTCCCTAAGGGAGTTTCCACTTCGCATTGCTCGTAATTCAGCTCTCGGCTTATTTCATAAGCCATAATCTCCCCTATTCGCTCGAGATTTCTCCTGAAACGAAGCCGGTCTTTTTGGATCTCTACATCCCGTATTTCTCTGACAAATGTATTCAATAAGGATTTTTCCGCAGAAAAATTAATTATTTGCATATTTTAAACTTTTATCATAACGGGGAGCAAAGTTAAACGTTTTAAGCATCATTATGAAAATTTATCCGTTCTTTCTCGCTCCGACAAGTCAAAAATGCAACCCATAAAAATCATCCGGCTTCCATCACGATATCCGAATATTTTGTCAAGGATTTATCCGAAATCCGATACAACTCATTTAAAACTCGAAAAGCATAACTCCCCAATAAACCGATTCATCTGAAACTCCGGAAAAATTTTTCCATATACGACTTTTAGCAAAATAAATTGCAATATCCCGTTATTTCATATAAATTTGTATATAACTTCATCGCTTTAAAGATATGGGCAGAATTAAAAATTTAAAAACGGTTTATAAAACCCTTCCCGGGAATTGTCCGATATGTGGGAAAAAAACGGTAATCCCCATTGTTTATGACAAAGATGAGGATACGAAAGAAAATAAAAATTCGGAAAAACGTCCGGCATGGACCTGCACTTCATGCAAATCCGTTTTTTATAAAGAATAGATCTTCCAATTCCGAGCATTTGAAATAATGGAATCACATATTTCCGAAAAGAGGGAGCATACTGCGGCATCCCCCGCTTTTAAATATACGATAGACGAATTCGCCGACATAAAGATCATGAGATACGAAATTCCCGGTTGGGAAACTCTTTCGTTAAAACAAAAAAAATACATCTATCATCTCAGTGAAGCGGCAAAATGGGGACGCGACATATTATGGCAACAGAACTTCAAATACAACCTGAAAATACGCAGAGTATTGGAAAGGATAATTGAAAATTTCAAAGGAGATACGACTTCGGAAGAATATACGAAATTCCTCACTTATGCCAAAAGGGTATTTTTCAGCAACGGCATTCATCACCATTATTCGGAAGATAAAATTCTACCCGGATGCGAGAAGGAGTATTTTTCCTCGCTTATGCGAGCTACCGGACAAGAAGACCTGATTCCCGAAATTCTTCCCTTAGTATTCGACCCGAAACTTTATCCCTATCGAAAGAACATATCGGGAAAAGGAGATTTACTCTTGAAAAGTGCCGTCGATTTTTACGAAAATATTTCCCGAAACGAAGCGGAGACCTTCTACCGGAAATACGAAGAAAAAGAGGAACCCCTATCTTTCGGGCTTAATTCCAGACTCGTAAAAAAGAATGGAGAAATAGTAGAAGAAATCTATAAAAGCGGAGGAATATACGGAGAAATCATCGACAAAATCATTACAGAACTCGAAAAAGCAGCCGAAACGGCGGAATATTCCTTCCAAACCTCCTGCATAAACCTGCTGATCCGGTATTATAAAACCGGAAATCTCTCACTATGGAATGCTTATAATATAGAATGGGTGAGAGATACTGTTTCCTCCATCGATTTTATAAACGGATTTATTGAAACTTATAGCGATCCCTTAGGCATTAAGGCTACATGGGAGGCTCTCGTAAACATAAAAGACGAAGAAGCCTCTCGGCGGACGGAATTACTGAGTGCAAATGCCCAATGGTTCGAAGACAGGGCTCCCATAAATCCGGCATACCGGAAAAAAAACGTCAAAGGCATATCGGCTAAAGTCATCAATGTCGTACAATTGGGCGGAGATTGTTACCCGGTCTCTCCCTTAGGCATCAATCTTCCGAATGCCGACTGGATACGCAAAGAATACGGCTCCAAATCCGTTACGCTCGCCAATATCGGACACGCCTACACCAAAGCGGCCGAAGAAGCTCCCCAAAGTATAGCGGAAGAATTCTCGTGGGATAAAAACGAATTCGAACTCATAAGGAAATACGGGGAGTTGGCTTCCCTTCTGCATACGGATCTCCACGAATGCTTGGGACACGGTTCCGGACAATTGGCAAAAGGCACTCCGCCCAATGCCCTAAAAGAATACGGTTCCGCTTTAGAAGAAGCCCGTGCGGATATATTCGCCCTATATTACATAGCCGACCCGAAACTGTTGGAATTGGGATTACTCCCCGATGAAGAGGCGCATAAAGCTGCATATACGACTTATATCCGAAACGGAATATTCACCCAATTCGTACGTATCGATTACGGGAAAACCGTAACTCAAGCCCATATGCAATGCCGGAAACTCATATCCGAATGGAGTTATGAAAAAGGGAAAAAAGAAAACGTAATCGAAAGAAAAACCAAAAACGGGAAAACCTATTTCGTCATCAACGACTATAAAAAGTTACGAAAAATATTTTCCGAAATCCTCTATGAAATTCAACGCATCAAATCCGAAGGCGATTACGATACGGGCAAACGGCTTATCGAAACCTATGCCGTAAATATAGAACCGAAACTTCACAAGGAAGTATTGGAAAGATACGAACGCCTGAATCTAAAACCCTACGGAGGTTTTATAAATCCTAATATTTCCCCGGTTTTTAAAGAGGGGAAACTCATCGATTATCGACTGGAATACTCCGATTATATCGAACAAATGCTGGAATACGGGAAATATTACAGTCTATTCCGCCTCTGAAAGAAGAAAAGCGAGGAAAATTTACACCATTCGATTTTCGTATTTTTTTAGTTGAAAATAAAAATTTACTTTTATCCGATTTTTTTCGAATCATTTAAATCGTCCAATCTTCCGTTTTTAAATGACAAATCAATTGAATTTTGAAAATCCGGATTTCTTAGTCGACGCGCTCCTTCGCTGAAAAGAACGGGCATTTGCATATCTTTTCGAAAGTTATTACGAAGGTCTTTTCGGTTATGCCTCCCGCCTTCTCCAACACACCAAACTTATTATGATAATATCGAAGAAGATGCATTCACTCAGCGCTATAAGGAATTTCCTATCGTAATGAAAAAATACCGATGGATGAAGAATTTTCTGAAAGAGAAAAAATTCTGGAATAAATCGAAAGAGCCGACCGTTACGGTCGGCTTAATTAAAAATATCTCTTTTGCAAATTACGAAAAATCAGTTGTCGTTCATAGAAATAAGGAATTCTTCGTTGGTCTTCGTTTTCTCTAAACGGTCTTTCAGGAATTGCATGGCTTCCACCGAATTCATATCCGTAAGATAATTTCTCAGTATCCATATCCGGTTAAGTACATATTCATCCAAAAGCAAATCTTCTCTTCTCGTACTCGAAGCGGTAATATCCACAGCCGGATAAATCCTCTTATTCGACAATTTGCGATCGAGTTGGAGCTCCATATTACCCGTTCCTTTAAATTCTTCGAATATCACATCGTCCATTTTCGAACCGGTATCTGTCAAAGCCGTAGCCAAAATCGTCAAAGAACCGCCGTTCTCTATATTCCGGGCAGCTCCGAAAAAGCGTTTCGGTTTATGCAGAGCATTGGCATCCACACCTCCGGACAACACTTTACCGGAAGCGGGAGAAACCGTATTATAAGCCCGGGCCAAACGGGTTATGGAATCCAGCAATATCACCACATCGTGCCCGCATTCCACCATACGCTTGGCTTTCTCCAATACGATATTGGCCACTTTCACGTGGCGTTCGGCCGGCTCGTCGAAAGTGGAAGCAACGACTTCGGCTTTCACACTCCTCGCCATATCCGTAACTTCTTCCGGACGTTCGTCTATCAACAGAATAATCAGATATACTTCAGGATGATTGGCCGCTATGGCATTGGCTATCTCTTTCAACAAAACCGTTTTACCGGTTTTGGGCTGGGCTACGATAAGGCCGCGTTGCCCCTTGCCTATAGGTGCAAACATATCCACCACTCGGGTAGAAACGGTTTGCTTCCCGGCTCCGGTTATATTGAATTTCTCCGTCGGGAAAAGCGGAGTCAAGTGATCGAAAGCAACCCGATCCCGAACGGCATCCGGAGATTTCCCGTTTATAAAATCGACTTTAACCAAAGGGAAATATTTCTCTCCCTCTTTCGGAGGACGCACCATTCCTTCCACCGTATCTCCGGTTTGAAGTCCGAAAAGCTTTATCTGACTTTGCGAAACATATATATCATCCGGAGAATTCAAATAATTATAATCCGGAGAACGTAAAAAACCGTAACCGTCAGGCATGATTTCAAGAACCCCTTCGTTTTGAATGATTCCTTCGAATTCCATATATTTTTCACGATAATCGTGTTTAGCCTTATTTGCGACTTCCGCTTTATCCTCTTTATTGTTTTCCTTGGAATCCCCCCGTTTTTCAACGACATTCTTTTTGGCATTTTCCGGCTTATCCTTCGCTCCCTCTCCTTTCATATCGGCATGAGTCTCCGCATTGCGTTCCGAAATATCCTCCGATTTCGGATTCCCTTCTTTTTCGGGTTCCTCTTTTCCTCTAAACTCGTTTATCACCTGAATATCCGTTATCGGAAGTTTCGTATAATCTATCTTCGATTCCCTTAAAATCTTGAGGTTTTTATCGAGCAAATCGCTCGTTTTTTCATTTTGAAGATTTTCTTTGTTTTTCCGTTCCTGATTGGATTTTCTGTCTTTACCGGAAGATATACCATCTCTTTTAAAATTCACCGGCATAGCTCTTTCCTCTTGTCCGGACTTGAGTTCTCCCCCCGGTTCCTTATTTATTTTCCCCGGTTTGCTTTTCCCGCCACTCTTATCATATCTATTAACGGAGCCTTGAGAATTCCCGACTTTCTCCGGCTCATTCCGCATAATTCTGGCACGTTGCTTCTTTTCCGGTTTGGGGGTAACCGAATTGACTTCAGTATCCATGACGGCCTGTTGATCCAATATCATATATATGAGCTCCTGTTTCTTATAGGAAGAAGCTCTTTTTATCTTCAACTCTTTTGCTATTTCCCTCAATTCGGACAATAGCTTATCGCTTAATTGTAGAATGTCGTACATTTTGATTTACGTTATTATAGTGCAGAATAAAATTCATTCGAATAGAATCGAATGAGAATTTCCTGCAAATATAGACATAATATTCAAATTCTACTGAACAAATCCCGTTTTTTTAACCAAAATACTTGTTTTTAACTCTATGAGAATAAACACCTCCTATAAAAACTTCAAACAATGCAAGAATTTATTAATATATATTTATTAAATTTTACAATTATTCCGTATCATTTAATCCTCATATGAATTATCTTCTTCGTTTCAAAAAAAGTTTCATCGAAAAAATCAACCACCGAATAAAGTTTAACCTTATTTTTCAATCCTTTTAATTCGTCGGCGAAATCACCTCCCTTCAGATAAAGCAACCCGTTGGAAAGTTCGTTTTTAATCTCGCTTCTCCGAATTTTCGAACGGACCAGTCCGACGAAATCCGGAAATGCGGTAACTCCTCTGCTGGTAATGAAATCGAATGTTTTATCTATATTTTCTACCCGGATATTTTCGGTAGTCACATTCGTCAATCCCAAATTCTTCACTACGTCGTCGGCCACTTTTATCTTCTTTCCTATGGAATCCACAAGGTGAAAAGAAACATCGGGAAACATAATCGCCAAAGGTATGCCGGGAAATCCGCCCCCCGTCCCGACATCCATAATACGGGTACCGGGCAAAAACCGGATAAGTTTTGCAATAGCCAAGGAATAGAGCACATGATGCAAATAGAAATCATCCATATCCTTTCTGGAAATTACGTTAATCCGGGCATTCCAAAAAAGGTACAAATCTTTCATCATTGCATAGCGTTCTATCTGAAGGGGCGTAAGAGCCGGGAAATATTTCCTTATCGTTTCCATTTCTTCAATCTTTCGTTATAAACAGGCATAAGAAGCAAAGAAATCGCTCCCGATACGACATAGGCAAGAGTCATTATTCCATGCGATAAAAAAGCGAAAGTTTTGGCCATGGATTCTATATCCGCCACATACGGCAAATACAGTACCAATGCCGAGATCACCATAAAATGCCAAGCTCCCACTCCTCCCTGAACCGGAGCGACCATTCCGTAACTTCCCAATACAAATATCGTAAGCCCCATAAGCGGAGTCAGAGCTTTGGTAAATTCAAAAGCTTGAAAACACAAATATAAGGCCAAGAAATAAAACAGCCATATAATCAAAGAATGAAATAAAAACGCCCACGGATGTTTCAATTTAAAAATTGAAAAAATACCCTCTTTCAACTCTCCCATAAAATTTTTCACTTTGGAAAAATACTTATTCCTGCGAAGAAATATGAGTAAAAAAACGAAAGCGACCGAAAATATCCCCAATAAAATCCAAAATCGGAAAGAAGTCAGCATTCGAACCGCATTATCTCCCACCCCCCGATTCATCCGAAAAAAATACAATATCTCTCCGAACTGTAAAATAACGACAGTCAACGTTAAAACCATCAATATACACATGTCTACGACTCTTTCCATGATTAAGGTGCCGATAAGTTTGGGAAAAGCCGCCTTTTCGTATTTATGAATCATTCCGCATCGGGAAATTTCTCCGATACGGGGAATTGCCAAATTCGCAAAATAACCTATCATCACAGCCATAAAACTATTGACAAACCTTATAGGCATCCCCATCGAGTCCGTCACCAACTGCCATCTTCTCGCTCGGCTCGCATGACTGAATATTCCGGAAAACATTGCTAAAAAAATCCAGAAATAATCCACATCCTTCCTCAACATCATCCATAAATCGCTCCAATCCTGATCTTTGTATACTAAATACAATAAAAAAAAGGAAAGAGCCAAGAAAAAGGAAAAACGAAAAATATTTTTATAATGGGAAGATTTCACCATAAAGCAAATCATTTAGATACCGGACTGTCGCTTATTAAAAAATAATTTGACTAAGTTTGCAGAGTCGTGCACAAAGATAACCAAATAGAGATTATATGTATCAGGTACAACCGAAAAAAAGATTGGGACAACACTTTCTCAACGATAAAAACATCGCACAAAAAATCACCGACAGTCTTCTTCTCATCGTACCGGACGTTTTGGAAATAGGACCGGGAACAGGCGTATTGACGGATTATCTGCTGAAAAAAGACGCCTTCCGCCTTATTGCCGTAGATGCCGACCGGGAATCGGTAGAATTCCTCCACCGGAAATATCCCGAACACAGGGAAAAAATCATTTTAGGCGACTTTCTCCGCTTGAATACCGATATTTATTTTCCCGAAAAATTTTCCGTAATAGGCAATCTGCCGTATAACATATCTTCTCAAATATTTTTCAAAATAATCGAAAACAGAAATAAAATTCCTCAAGTCGTATGTATGATACAAAAGGAAGTAGCCGAACGCATCGCATCCCCTGCCGGCTCAAAACGATACGGTATCTTAAGCGTTTTTCTGCAAACTTACTACGACATCGAGTATTTATTCACCGTCCATGAAAACGTTTTCTCTCCGCCTCCTAAAGTGAAATCCGGAGTCATACGGCTTATACGAAATTCCCGGAAATCCGTGGAATGCGACGAAAAGCTTTTTTTTCGGGTTGTAAAAACCGCTTTCAATCAAAGAAGAAAAACTTTAAGAAATGCCTTACGCCAATTACTTCCCCCGGATTTCGACTCCCCGTATATGAATTTGCGAGCGGAACGACTCGATACGGACGATTTTATCCGCCTTACCTCCGATATCGAAAAATACGCTCTTTAAGGACAGTCTTAATTCATCTCCTTAAGCCTCGAAGCATACAATATAATGAAGGTTACCGTTATAATGAGAGGAAAAATCCCGCGCAAAAGCACGATTGCGGTAAATCCCAAAAACAGGGGCATAATAAAAAGCGCCAACACATTGACGAGCGCATACAGGTAAAACCCCTGTTTCTTCAATCGAAACATGAGCACGGCTCCGACCAAACTCAATAATGCAAGTATCGTACCGCAAAGGGTGATTTCTCTAAAGTGAAGGGCCACATCCGACGAAAATTCGCTCAGTCCGTTGAGTATACCGGCAAAAAAATCTCCGCCCGCATCATTATCGAGGGACGATTTCACAACTTCGAGGCTTTGCATCACGCTGTTTTTGACGGAATCCGGTGAATAAACCAAATATTTCATACTGCCGGACAATACATCCCAACCGCTTCCGATAAAACTGAGTATACATAGAACCGTCAAAAACGTGGAACGTTTTTTTTCCGTCCCCTCAATGTAATTTTCCCGAATTATTTCTTCCATAGCAGTTAAAATTTAAATACGACTCATATTCTCCCACTCTCGCAAATTCTCCGTACTAATTCCTTCCGGCAGCAGATGCGTTACATCGCCCCCATTTTTATAAATATCCCGTACGATGGTTGAACTTATAAAAGTATGCGTAGGAGAAGTCAGCACAAAAAATGTCTCGACATTGGGATTCACCGAACGATTGGCTTGCCCTATGGCACGCTCATATTCGAAATCGGCAGCCGTCCGTAAGCCTCTTATGATAAAATCGGAATGAACTTTTTTACAAAAATCTACCGTCAATCCTCTGTATGTATCCACGCTCACTCGAAGCTCTTCAGAAAATACCATAGATATCAATGCCATACGAGCATCTATCGATAAAAAAGGCTTTTTCATAAGACTTTCTCCTATGGCAATAATCACCTCGTCGAATACTCTCAGCCCCCGTCTTACGATTTCTTCATGTCCTCTTGTAAAAGGATCGAACGAGCCCGGAAAAACAGCAATTCTATGCATCCTTATTATAATTTACTCTTTTTACTATTACAAACGTAAACAAACAAAAAATCAAAAAAAAGAAAAAAACAAAATATTATAAACAGACTCGAGTTTTTTTAAAAAATCATTATCGCTATTCGTACAAGATGTCGTTTTAATTAATAGATTTGTAAAATACAAACATAAAATAATCCGCTATGGTAGAAAAATTATTAATACGCGATTTAACTTTGAGAGACGGACAACAATCCGCTTTCGCAACCCGAATGAAACAGGAACAAATCGACAGGGTACTTCCCTTGTATACCGAAGCGAAATTCTATGCTATGGAGGTATGGGGAGGAGCTGTTCCCGATTCCGTAATGAGATATCTTAATGAAAATCCATGGGATAGATTGGAAAAAATAAAGGCCGGCATCAACGACGTATCGAAACTCACCGCCCTCTCCCGAGGGAGAAACCTTTTCGGTTATTCGCCCTATTCGGACGAAATCATCGAAGGTTTTTGCAAAAACGCCATAAAATCGGGACTCGGCATCATGCGCATATTCGATGCTCTCAACGATGTAGACAATATAAAAGCCACCGTAAAATACATCAAGCAATACGGCGGAATGGCCGATTGCGCCGTATGTTATACGATAGACCCCCAATATAAGGAAGAACCTAAAAAAGGCGGATTTTTCGGTTTGTTTTCAAAGAAGAAAGAACAACCGAAAAAAGTATTCACCAACGAATATTTCTTGAAGAAAGCCAAAGAAATGGAAGTTCTGGGAGCCGACATGATCACCATAAAGGATATGAGCGGACTCATATCTCCGAAACGTACGGCGGAACTTATGGATTTATTCAAAAAAAATCTCAAAATACCCATCGATTTCCATACCCATTGCACTCCGGGTTACGGTTTGGCTTCCGTCGTTACGGCCATTATGCACGGAGTGGATATCGTAGATTCGAATATGTGGTATTTTGCGGGAGGCACGGCAGCCCCGGCTATAGAATTGATTTACGTATTCTGTAAGAAATTGGGAGTGGAATTAGATGTAAATATGGAAGCCGTCGCAAAAATAAATACCGAACTCTACGGTATCCGCAAAGAATTAAGCGCTTTCGATACGGCCAAACAATTCCCCAATCCCTTTAATCCGCTTACCGACAGGCTTCCGGAAAACATAGATAAAGAATTCGACCGGGCCATAGCTGCCGTAAAAGCGGAGGATGAAGAAGAATTACTGAAAGCCTGTCACAGTATCGAATCCTATTTCGGCTTCCCGGCTCCCAACGAATTGGTTAAAAAAGCGGAAATCCCCGGAGGCATGTATTCGAATATGGTAGCCCAGCTCAAACAACTCAATTCCATGGATATTATAGAAAAAGCGATGGAATTGATTCCCTCCGTACGTTTGTCCGCAGGACTTCCGCCTTTGGTGACTCCCACCAGCCAAATCGTAGGAGCTCAAGCCGTAAATTGCGCATTGGACATAAAAGCGGGAAAACCTATGTATTCCAATGTTTCCAACCAATTCGTATCTTTAGTAAAAGGAGAATACGGGAAAACCCCGGTACCGGTGGATCCGGAATTCCGATTGAAAATCGCCGGAGTACGCGAAGAAACCCCTTTCGACACTTCGAATTATCAAAAACAGGCCAATCCCGTCTTAGCCGAATACGGAAATGTGAAAACGGCTGAAAATGAAAAAGAAGAACTTCTTCTCGAATTATTCCCTTCCGTAGCAACCGCCTTCCTGAAAAAACAGAAGCAGGAAAAATTCGCTGCTCAAAACCCGGACAATACGGAAAAAGAAAAACAAAAGGAAATCAAACCCGAAGCGGTTGTCACGGGTAAAAAAGTAGAAAGCCCCATGCCGGGAAGTATTCTTAAAATATTAGTGCAAGAAGGAGAGAACGTTACGAAAAATCAGAATGTCATCGTACTCGAAGCCATGAAAATGGAAAATAATATCGTTACGGATTATACGGGAAAGGTAAAACGCATATTCGTATGCGAGGGCGATACGGTACAGGCCGGAAAACTTATGATGGAAATCGAAGTTTGAGCCTTCGAAAAAATACGTCAAAATCCGTTTCCGGCGGGTCTCCTGCCGGAATAAAACAGATAAGCGTTCCGATGTTTAACGAATATTTTTAACCTATAATATTGTCGTATGAATAAATTTTTCAAAGAATTCAAGGAATTTGCCGTAAAAGGCAATGTGATCGATATGGCCGTCGGTATCGTAATCGGCGGAGCATTCGGAAAAATCGTAAGTTCCCTCGTAGCGGATATCATCATGCCGCTCGTAGGATTTCTATTAGGAGGAAGCGACTTCAAAGCCTATGCCCTCGTATTGAGAAAAGCCGTAATGGAAGGAGAAACCGTAGTTAGGCCGGAACTCATACTAAGCTATGGCAATCTCATACAGGTTATAATCGATTTCCTCATTATTGCCTTCTCCATATTCTTAGTAATCAAAGGAATAAATAAATTCAAACGCAAAAAAGAAGAAGCTCCTGCAGCTCCGGCGCCGACACCGGAGGACATCGTGCTCTTAAGAGAAATCCGGGATTTATTAAGTAAAAAATAAAAAGTCATCCTTTTAAGGACAGGAAAATACGTACTCCCGAAAACAAAATTCAAAGATTTACCCGAGTCTGCAATGCAGGCTCGGGTAAATTATTTGTAATGGCCGTCGAAAAAATAAAGCGTAACGATGGCTTTTTCGGCTAATTCGCTACGCTTCAATCAAATGCTTTTTCGCTATTTACCCGACAGAGCTATTTTACGATTACCGTAAATATGTCCGGCCGGTCTTTGGAATAGCCTTCGTTACGGAAATTCAACGAAAGGAGATAACGTCCGGGGGCTACACCGTGTTTGCAGGGCAAAACGATGGTACCGTCGCCCCGCACCCTCAATACCGTCTTTAATTTGGCGGCTTCCGCCTCCGTTCCGGTCAAAGATTTTATCTCCGTAATAGTAATGTAAATCTGCGGAGTGCCTTCCAACCCCTCTATAGGCACACTTACATAAGGGATATCCCATTTCATCCGTTTGTAATCCGCCTCGGACGTCGTCGTTAGAGTCGTATCGATAACGGCTTTTGCGACTAAGGAATCCGGTTTATAGGCCACATCCTCGGTAAACAGGTAACCGACGGTCACATCATGACAGGAAACTGCTATAAAACACAGCAATAACAGGTATAATATCTTTTTCATAAAAAACGTTTTAAATATTACCGAGAACATAATTATAATTCAACGTATGCACCACTCCGTTTAAAGGTTGAACGTCGGGACTCGACAGGGGCACCTTCGTTGCCGCCGTTATCGAATAAACATACATTATTTCGGGACCGGCCTCGGGAACTCCGCCGTATTCCGTCTTGTCCACATATACGTGGAGAACATTACCTTCCAGACAGGTGAGTTTGCTGCCACCGTCCTGTTTGGAGTTGGTAATAACATATTTCATATTCCGGTAAGCAATGTCTTTTTTCAAAAACTTTCCTTTAACCACATGTTTGAGTATAAGTTTACGGCAATCCTCTTTCGTAAAATCGCTTATCTTCTCCTTGTCGTTATCCCATATAAAGCGGAGAATCGTATGACTCGGAGGAGCGAAAAAGGTAATCTCCCGATAAGCTTTTTCCTTACCTTCGAACAGATCCGTAAGCCCGGCATATTCGATCATCTCGACGGTAAGTTTATAATTATATGTATCCTTTCGCATATATTCCATTATGCTGCAATCGTGATAGGGAGAAGATATCCCCGTATCTATCCATTCCTGTTCGGTATCGCACGCCCATAATATCAGAGCGGCAATCATATATATAAATATCCGTTTCATATAAATCGCATTTATAAATTTATAACCGCTTTAACCAAAAAGTATTTTGACGGGCCAAAGGATTGTTTCTGAACTCGTCATTTCCAATACCGCTAAAAAACGCTCCGTCTATCATATCCTGAAGGCTCAGGTTCCGGAAACCTCCGTAAAGTTCCGTAGCCGAATATCCGTTGCGCACCACATCGTAATAGCGCTGCCCTTCCATCAGCAGTTCTTTTTCCCTTTCCTTAAAAACGGCATAACGCAAATCGCCGCCATATTCCGAAGACCGGTAAGGAGCGGCATGCGCCCGGCTACGTACCGCATTCAGGTCTTCGACGGCTCCGGCATTATTCCCAAGCCTTGTCCGGCATTCCGCCCGGAGCAGGATGATATCCGCCAGCCTCCACCATATCCTGTTTTGGTCGAAATTTATAAACTTCCCCGTTTGCCAGCCGGAAGTTCCCACCCGCACATTTCTCCACTTTCGAGGATAGGCATATCCTCCCGTAATTTTAAAATCCTCTTTTTCCATATTTTCAAAATCGTGGAAATAAGCATCCCGACGCAAATCGGTAACGGGTTTTCCGCCTTCGACACGGGTCGGAAACAATTCTCGTACGGTTTCATTTTTTACATGATAATCCACTTTTTTTATATCCCCCTTCCCTTTTCCGGGAATGATAGGATAAGATTGATAAAAATTTCCTAAACAAAACGGGGAATGACCTCCTCCGTATAATTCGTTATCAAACCCCTTAAACACCGTTTCATATATGCTTTCTTTATCTCCTCCCACCAAAGTTTCGGTACAAACTTCTTCCGGAGTAGCAGCCAAAGCATAAATTCCCGATTCGATAAGCGCCGTACAGGCCTTTTCTGCCTTTTCCCATAAGGCTCTGTCGTCGTAACCCGCTTCATGAGGCGGAGCAAAATATTTGCATCCCGCCTTCCATGCACAGAGATGTGCCAATAAAGCATTGGCCGCTCCTTTGCTCGGCCGGGATTTATAAATCACCTTATTACCGTTAGAATCCTTTACATCCGAAAATTCGGGCAACAGACGCACGGCTTCTTCCGCCATTCCTATCGCATAATCGGCCACTTTTACCCAGGATTGCTTGGGAATCGGATCTATTGCCACCTCATCGTATACCACCACACAATCTCCCCACTTACGGATAAGTTCGAAATAGCATAAAGCTTTGGTAAATAAGATGCATCCCGTATAAAAATCCTTACGCATCTGAGGCATATCCAATTTATCGATATAGGGCAAAGGTACATTAGCCGCTGCTATTACATCATAAATATGGTTCCAATCTTTGATATATAGTTTGGCATTGTCTCTCAAAAGAGCTAAATCATATCTCGGATGATAATCCGAAAAACATCCTCTATTTATAACATCTCTGACATTCGTGCTGCCGATATTCGTCCGAAAAGAACCTTCTACGGATAAGATTCCTATTTCCAACTCATGTTCATTTTGATAGACATTTTTAAAGGTAACCGAATTTCGAGGAGAAATATCCAACATCGATTCGCATCCCAAAAAGGAAAGAGATAAAATTATGTATAATAATAGTCGTTTCATCGTTTAAAGTTTAAGAGTCAAACCTACGGTATATTTTCGCGGCAAAGGATATACCTCCCCATTGAATCCGCCCGTTAATCCGACCAACTCCGGATCCATTCCCGAAAAATCGGTCCATGTAAATAAATTTTCCCCGCTGACAAAAAAACGCAATTGATTGATGCGTATTTTGTTTGTCATATGCTTCGGTAAACTATATCCGATTGTCAACGTCTTAAGTTTTAACCAGTTCACCTTTTCCACATCTCTGTCTACATTCATAAAATGCACCCAATTATCTTCCTGAAGCATGGGATAATCGGTGTTATCCCCCGGTTTTTCCCAAAAAGAAGTATTATATATATTGAAAGGGAGGGGCAGATATCTTCCTCCAATAAAAGAAGGATCCATTCGAATGGAACGTTTAATCACAGGATTCACTAAATGTAGACCTATTTGATAGGACATTGAAAAATTCATATCGAAATTTTTCCAACGAATTTCATTAACGATACCTCCGCTTATTTTAGGTAACGAACTGCCGACATAAAACATATCCTTCGAAGATATCTTTCCATCTCCGTTTACATCTACAATATTATAATCTCCCGCTTTGAAAAAACTCTTATTTGCGGAACCTTCATGAAAATATATTTTTTGTCCCCGTTGATTAAAATAAAACGATACTTCATCCCGAGAATTAAAATATCCTTCGGTCTTATAGGCATAAATGCCGTTTAAGGATTTTCCGATGATTCTGCCGTCAAAATCCTTTCCGTCATAAGATTTTTCAAAACGATTCCAGTTCCTGGCTCCGTTGACGGATAATTTCCAATATAAATCGGGACGGCGGAAAATTTCGTATTTAATCAAAAACTCCAAACCTTCATTGGATATGGCTGCCGCATTTCTCCATTGAAGCTTATAACCGTTATGCATTCCCGATAAAGGAATTTTAGCCAAAAGTTTATCCGTATAACGATAATAATAGTCCGCCGTTATGCTCAGGCGATAATTAAAAAAATCCATATCCAATCCGAAATCGTATTGCTTACTCTCCTCCCATGAAAGAGCGGGATTATGTAATCCATCGTACCATACCGGTTCGATGGTGGGATTTCCCAAATATGAAGAGGAACCGACTTTCATAATTCCCAAAGCCAAATAATTGGATTCGAAATGTTTGCCCGATTTTCCCCACGAAGCCCGAAATTTACCGAAATTCAACCAGGGCAGGGCCTGCATAAAAGGTTCTTCGCTAAATGTCCAGGCGGCAGCTATGGATGGAAAATTTCCCCAACGATTGTCCTCGCCGAATGTGGAACTTCCGTCGCTACGGAAACTAAGTGATAAAAGATATTTTTGACAATAGTTATATTCCAAACGGGCAAATCTCGATACCAACACTTTTTCCTGCATATCGGATAAATAATTCTTAAATATGACTATCGTTTTATAGTATTCGTCTCCCTGTTCGATATAATCAGGCATTCCGTCCGGAGCATAACGTATCTTATCCGAAGGAGCATTGCCGGCAGAGCCTCCGTTATATTCGATTTGATCATATTGATAGGAACAACCGGCTAAAATATCGACATGGTGTTCTTCGTTAAAAGTTTTGGCATAGGAAATAAGATTTTCGTTTAATGCCATAAGATTGATACCGGTTTCTCCTATGGTTTTCGAACGTTTGTTTTCATCCAAATAGGAAGGGAAAAACGTATTCCGCCGTTCAATGGCATAGTCCGCAGCCAAAGAGGAGGACAATCGAAGTCCCTTTAAGATTTCGTATTCTAATTTAAAATTCGAACGAATACGAACGGAGCGGTTTTTCTCCTTAATGCCGTTATAATTTTCTACTATCTTATTCCATACGCTACTTCCTTCCCCGGGCAAAAGTGAAGATAAAAGATAAGGCTCTCCCGGTACGATATCCGCAGGAGGAAGTGCCGTAGCCAATAAACTGGATTTGCTCCCTCTTTTCCTGTTGGACAATGAAATATTTAAACGCATATCGGCCTTTAATTTGTCGACCGGTTCGGCATTAAGGGAAGAATTGATATCCACCCGGTCGAAACCCGTACCCCGGAATATGCCTTCTTCCCGATAAAATCCGACCCCCATGCCATAGGACATCCGCTCTCCCCCGCCATAAGCCTGCACATTGGCATTGGTCACCTTGCCTTTCACATAGTAAACGGGGAAAAAATTCGTGGAATTATTATAAAACGAATTCAAACTGTCCTGAAACATGGAACCGTTGGATTGATTAAATCCGGGATCAGGTTCGAAATTCCCATCGAATCGCGCTCCTTCTCCATGATTATCGTATTGTTCCCTCAAACTTTCCGGATATTTCATGGAATTGGTTTTCGGATCGTAATAAGCCTTAAAATTGTTTTTTGCCTGATAAAGGCGGAACAGGCGCTCGGCACGTCCGGTAGTTACCGTAGGAAGTTCGGGCAGAAAACTGTAGGTATAAGAAACATTGGAAGAAAATGTGGCTTTTTGATTCTTTTTTCCTTTTTTGGTAGTAACCACAATCACTCCGTTGGCTGCCCGGGAGCCGTATAAAGCGGCGGAAGAAGCGTCTTTAAGCACTTGAACCGATTCTATCATATCGGGATTAAGGTCGGCAAGCATATTGGTTCCCGTAACGGGGGACACGAAGGAGTACATCGGCACGCCGTCGACTACCCATAAAGGATTGGAGAACCGACGTCCCTGCTCCACATCCAACGAATTGTATCCCCGTATGGTCACGGCGGCGCCTCCCCCTCCGGGAGCTCCCGACACCTGTGTAATATCCATACCGGCCACCCGCCCCTGCAAAAGTCCTTCGATACTGACGGCAGGAATATCTTTAAGCTCTTCGGACTTAACTACCGACACGGCCCCCGTCGCTTTACGCCGCGTGGTATTTCCATAGGCCACGACAATGGATTCGTCCAGTTCCGACACCTCCTCTTCAAGTGTAACAACCAAGGGGAACAAGGTCTTAGCGGTAATACGTATCTCCCGTTTTTTATAACCTATAAACGTAAATTCCAAAACGGCATCTCCCTGAAAAGACATGTCGAAAGAATAATTACCGGAAACATCGGTAGCCGCACCTTCGGAACCTCCTTTCACCCGAACCGTACATCCGGCCAAAGCCGCCCCTTTTTTATCTTTCACCTTCCCCTTTATCGTTTTCCTGCGGGAAATCTGTTTACCGGCTTCGTCCACCGGAACTATGGAAATCACATTTCGAGTCACGACATAAGATAATCCTTTGTTTTTCAAAATCTTGTCCAAAACCTTATCCAGAGATTCCCCCTTTGTCTTCAAGGTTATTCTACCCAATTTATCGGAATATTTAGGGTCGAATACGAAGGAATATCCGGTTTGTTTCTGAATTATCATAAACAAATCCATAGCCGAAATGTTCTCCACATCCAGGGAAACCGATTGTTGTTTATACGTCTGAGCCGGTAAAGGCAGGGCCGCAATGAATGCGAGCACGGCACAGAAACAGAATTTTCCAAGAAAAGAAAAACCCCGGCTTTTCAATCTGTCATGCCAATCAAATGATTTTTTTTTCATAAATTTGCTGTATTAAAATGAGTACTTGGAAGGGAGCATTTTCCACAGGTAATAATTCAAACATACTCCATTCCGATGCTTAAGTTCGGGAGGTGCGTTTGCCCGCATCTCCCGTTTTTTTTTATTCTTTCGGAAAAACTTCTATTACATTATCATTCGTTTTAAAGGTTATACTTATCGTTTTTTCTATTGCGTCCAATATCACATCGTAATCCTTGAAGTATTTAAAACTTCCGGACAGGCGCATGGATTTCAGAGCTTCCTCCGCATAATGTACCGTAAAATCGTATCGGCGTCCCAAACGTTCCAATACGCGTTCCAAACATTCATCCTTAAATACAAAGAATCCCTCCGTCCATGCAGTATATATCCGGGTATCCACCTTCATTAAACCCAAACTGTCGGAAACCGCATCATAGGTAAGCAAATCTCCCGGATTCATCATAATTTCTCTCTCCGCACCATTTAGCGAAATCCCGACCCTCCCCTCTACGAGTACGGTTTCCACATACCCCTGCGCATAGGCATTTATATTGAATTTCGTACCGTAAACTCTCAAATCGGTATAATCCGTATGCACATAAAAAGGTCTTGCCGAATCTTTCGAAACTACGAAATAAGCCTCTCCCTCCAAATACACCTCTCTTGCCGTATCCGAAAAACAAACGGGATACTTCAAACGGGAGGAAGCATTCAAATACACCTTAGTACCGTCTTCCAAAAACAGAACATAGCCGTCGCCCGCAGCCAGCTCCAATGTGTTATACGACAAACTATCCTTCAATTCCCTGCGATTCGAGGGCAAATTTATCATATGAGAATCCGATACGACCGCTACATACCCTTCGGCTTTCAACGACTCCCGGGCCATGGAACTCAAGTCGATACGTTCTCCCGTATGCAATATAAGCTGCACATTACTCCCGTAAATATTCTCATTAAACCCTTCAGTTTCCGAAAACATTCGGTAGAGAAGAATAAAGCCGAGGCCAAAAAAGACAAGAATGACGGCAGCCCATCTCCAGACAATCAGCGTATTTCTCCTTTGCTTTCCGATACATTCCCGAACCTCCGTCCACACCTCTTTTTTATCCCCGAGAGCAATGATATTTCTGAAATCTTCAAACTCCTCCCCTTCTCCGAAACCGTCGGAAAAACCGGTAAAAGTCGCATCTCCCAAGCATTCGGCCGCCCCGGCATCTCCTACGTTATCGTCTGCAAAAATCCGCTTTAAAAATTGTTTCGCTATCCGTATATTATTCAATACATCCATGTATTCCGCATTTTTTATATCAGAATTACATAAACGAAAAAAACGGGTGAATGAAAAATAATAAAAATTTACAGCATACGAATAACGAATGGTATTACAGCTTATATATCACACAATTAACCGAAAAAAATCAAAGGCATAAAAAAATATTAAGGATTTTAAATGATTCAATAGAAGCCGTAAGGTTTTATAACCGTTTTTCTTCAATGTTTTAACCGTATTCACGCTACGCTTGAGCTTATCCGCAATCTCCTCCACCGTCATACCTTTCATACTCATGAGAATCACATTTTTCGTCTGTTCCGGCAATACTTCCAAGGCTCTGTTTACTTCTCCGTATATCTCCGCTCTTATCATAATATGGTCGTCCGTAAGGGTTTCACTCTCTTCCATCGAACTCAATATACGCTTGTGTATCCCGGAATTCCTGATATGAGTCAGAAGTTTGTTATGCAAACTGCGATAAAGGAAGTCTTTAACTGCGATTACGGAGGTAAATCCTTGGCGTTTTTCCCAAAACAATACGAATGTATCTTGAACGATATCTTTTACGGTGTCCCTGTCTTTCAATATCTTATATCCGTAGTAGAACAGACGGTCATAATACGCCTCGTATAATTCCCGAAACGAGTTTATATTTCCCAAAGCAATATTTCGTATACTCCTGTCATCCATCCCCATACTGTAATTCGGTACAACAACCTTGATATAAAGCCGCCCTTAGGGCAAGAACCAAACGTCGGATGCGAAATCACGCCGAATAATGACAAAACTTATATTCCCGAAGCTTTAGTTTTCTTCCGGAAAATCGTATGAAAATCTCCGGATGTCTTGCCTGTATGAATAAAACTTTCGGCTGGATGCCGACTGAATACTGACGATTCCGCCACCGCCCGTCACATTGGAGGGAAGTTTCACCGGATTCATGAATACGGGATCGTAATCCTCCCATTCCAATATATTCAACGCCCGATAATAAGCATAAGCCTTCGAGGTCAATGCAATAAGTTTTACCGAAAAAACATAATCCACATATTGCGGATTGGGAACATTGAAACGCCTCCAATCATAAACCGAATAAAAAGACACGTCCACCTTCATCGTATAAGGACTATCCAAACGCTTATCGGCAAAAACCGTATAAATATTAGGAGGATCGGTAGGGAAAATTTCCTCCGTATCGGCATTCCCGGAATCCGCTTTCCCATCCATAAGCACCGGCTCGTTCCCGAATTTGAACCAATTGACAAAACGTCTGGATTTCTTTTTCATTCCCTCTTCGGACTGATAATAGCAAATAGCCTCTCCTTCTACGATTAATCGATAATAATTTTCGGTAGAAGGAGGATCCGTAAAAACGACGGACAATTCCAAATTATCAACTCGTTTATTCTGCTCCGTTCCGGATAAATTAACCTCTGTCTTATCGATGGGGACAGGGTAAGGAACTTCCGTATCCGCATATGCCTGACGGCTTCCGTCGGCAGTACGGAATTTTATACGTACCTTATCCCCCGTTTCGAAATTTGCCGATAAAGGGAAATAATAATTTTTCTCGGCATCCATGAGCGAATGCGTAACGGTTTCCTTTAATTCACCGTTCACGAACACCTCTGCTTCTCCCTCCGTTACGGGAGACGAAGTATCGATACCGGTAAGGGAAACATAGAGCCGATTTTCCGACGCTTCCGTATCGAAAATCCCATTCATCACCAAAACAGGCTTAAAATTATCCGTATTCAAGTCGATATCGTTTTTACAGGAGACCGTGAGAGTGCAAACAACGATAAAAACAAACCAATATTTCATAAAATCAAAATTTATAAATGAATGAAACGGAAGGAATAATCGGAAGCAGGGTCAATTTTTGAATATAAACTCTGTCTTTACCCCTCCCCTCCGGTTGTGCCTCCGTGCGTCTTTTCAACTCTAAAAACGTAGGATTCATGGCGTTGTATACATTATACACACTAACGTTCCAGATACGGGTCCCGTATTTTTTCTTTTTGATAAAATTCATCCCTACATTCAAACGGTGTGTGGAGGGCAAACGATAGTTATTTCGGGACTCGATATGATCCGTTTTGGAAATCCCATTACTTCCGGGCATATCCGAATGATGAGACGGAAGCCGAGGATATATGTAATCGGCTTGTCCTATCCCAAGGGTAGCCATTCCTCCGGTATAAAACTCCCAGGAGGCCCCGATATCGAAACGCTCGGAAAACTTATGACTCACAACGATATCCACATGGTGCCGCCTATCGTATTTATGAGGGAACCATTTCCCGTCGTTCACCTCCTCGAAATATCTTTCGCTTTTAGCAATCGTATAAGCCAACCATCCGGTAGTTGCCCCCATTTTTTTCTGCACCATGACTTCCGCACCATAGGCCCTGCCTTTCCCCATAATCACCTTCTCATCCCAATTTTGAGAGGAGCCGAGAAAACTCGCTCCCTCCTTATAATCGAGTACGTTTTTAAGTCGTTTATAATAAGTCTCTACGGAGACCTCCCATCCTTCCCATCCGAAGAAATATCCTCCCAATACGAATTGACGGGCATGCATAGGTTCCACGGCTTTTGTCGAAGGCACCCACAAATCGTAAGGCATTTGCAGAGAGTAAGAAGAAAGCAGGTGAATATATTGTTGCATATGGGAATAGGAAGCCTTCAGATTCCAATCTCCGGAGGGAGCATAAGAAAAGGATAACCGAGGCTGAAAAGACGTATAATATTTATTTTGCACATTGAAGAATGAAGTATGCACACCTGCATTCAATTGCAATTTCGAGGATATCTCCCAATCGTCTTCGATATAAACAGCCGCTTCGTGTGCGAATATATTGCCGCCTCCGCTCGTATACGTATCGGTTTTCTTTGCAGACGCCGAGCTGTATTTGGAATTCAATACTTCCGGTTTGAACATATGATAAATATAGGAAGTACCGAACTTCAGAGCATGATCGGGGTGAGGTATAAAATCGAAATCCGTATTAAACGACAAGTCTCTTATTCCCGAACGGTAATTCACATCCGTATCGGACCATATCTGTTCACGTCTTTCCCCGGAAAAAGAATTCACCTTAAAATGATAACGCGAAAAAGCCGCAGTCATATTACCGAACAAACGGGGAGAAAATCGATGATTCCACCGTAAGGCGGTAACGATATTTCCCCATCTCATTCGAACCTTATCTTTATAAAAAAAATTTTCCCCTCCTTCTTCGAATTCACTCATCGTAGCATCGGTCCCCGAATAAAAATTCAGAAAAATCCGATCGTTATCGCTAAAACGATGGTTGAACTTGGCATTGACATCGTAAAAATAATATCCGAAGGTTTCTTCGTCGTCATCTAAAAAAGGCCGAACAAGAATATCCGCATAGGTTCTCCGGAAAGAAATATTAAAAGAAGTTCTATCCTTGAATATAGGTCCTTCCGTCTGAAATTTGGCAGAGAGGATACCGATACTTGCCGTTCCGTGATACTCTCTCATATTTCCGTCATTCGTACGCACATCTACGACGGAAGATAAGCGTCCTCCGAAACGGGCGGGAAAACTCCCCTTGAAAAAATTCACATTTTTTACCGCCTCGGGCGTAAATACGGAAAAAAATCCCAACAAATGGTCTACATTATAAAGTGGAACTCCGTCCAAAAGAATAAGATTTTCATCGGGACCTCCTCCTCGTACATATAATCCGGCACTTCCGTCCGTCCCCCCCTGAACTCCCGGCAACATCTGAATGGTTTTCATCACATCCGCTTCTCCCAAAAGTGCCGGCATTGCCTTAATAATCTTCATCGGAATATCTATCTTCCCCGTCAAAGCCGTATTCGCAGCCTCTGAGCCGCTTCCGACTACGACGACCTCCTCCAACTTCAGATTGGGTGTAAGGTATATGTTAAGAGCGGTATCTCCTCTCAATCGCAATTTTCGTACTTCCGTCCGATAACCTATATAGGAGAAAACGATTTCGTGTTCCCCTTCCGCAAGCGGAAGGCTATAGTAACCGTACACATTGGTTACGGCCCCCGTTTTCGCCTTAGGTTCGAATACCGTAGCGTTGATAAGATGTTCGCGAGATTCCGCATCGTATATAAATCCGCTTACGGAATAGCGCTTAACCGCCGTTTTTTTCCGAACATAGCCTGAACGCATCCGAATCGTATCGCCATCCTGCGACACGTAATTTTTCTTTACCGAAACCGGTTTACCATAAACCGCATTTCCCAAACTCGATAGAAATAATGTTAAAACGAAAAAAAACAAATAGTACATAGAATTCAAATTCTTGGAACAACATCATATTCGCTCATCCCGTTGCCTTACCACCTCGAACATTAAAACGGCAGCTGCGGCCGATACATTCAGAGATTCCACTCCTCCCCTTTGCGGGATTTTTATACATCGATTGCATAAAGCCGCAAGAGACTCCTCCACTCCCTTATCCTCGGAACCCATAACGATAGCCAAAGGCCTGTTCATATCCGCCTGCGTATATGTTTCATCCGATTTCTCGGATGCCGCATAAACGCTTATACCCCTTTCGAATTTCAATGTACGAACCAACTTCCTCAAATTCGGAATACGACATACGGGAAGATGGTATAAGGCTCCGGCCGAGGTCTTTATCGCATCCGAAGATATCTTCGCCGAATTTTTGTTAGGAATGACTACGGCATCGGCACCGGCACAAGCCGCCGTTCTTACGATGGCTCCGAAGTTCCTCACATCGGTTATCCTGTCCAATATTAAAATAAAGGGCATTCTTCCCTCCTGCTCCGCCTTATCCAGGATCTCATCCATATCCGCATAGGCTATGGGGGAAACTTCGGCCACCACCCCCTGATGGTTTTTATTGCCGAAAGACTTAAAAAAATCGGCAGGCACATACTGATAGGCGATATCCTTTTCTCTGATAAGAGCGAACATCTTGCGAAACAATTCCCCCCCCGCATCTTTCAGCATATACACCTTATCGATTTCTTTCTCCTGACGGATAGCCTCCACCACCGCCCTTATACCGAATATACATTCCTGTTTGTATTTTGCCATAACATCAAATCATATAGTTAACGGATTTCTCCCTCTTTTTTCAAATTCTCCAATTTTTCCTGAGCTTCCTCCCATTCTTTCATCAATTCCGCCATATCCTCCTTAGCTCGGGAATAATCGTCATAAGCAGTCGCATCCTGAATGCCTGCGGTAATGGCCTCTACCATCGTTTCGATTTTGTCTTCGAGACAGGCTATATTCCGCTCTATTTCTTCTATACGCTGTTCCGCACGACGGACTTCCCGGCTGAACTGCTTATATTCCATATAAGATTTTTTATTCTCGCTCGCCTTTTCTTTTTTCACTCCGCCCTCCTCCCGATTTCCTCCCATACGGGAATGCATCTCCTCGTATTCTCTGAAACAAGCGATTTTCCGAGAGTATAGAAAATCTTTTATCCCGCCCGGATATTCTTTAATGCGGCCGCCTCCGAACTCGTATACCTTATCCGCCAAGCCGTTTAAAAAATCCCTGTCGTGGGATACTATTATCACACTGCCTTCGAATTTCCGAAGAGCCTCTTTCAGTATATCCTTGGTCCTTATATCCAAATGATTGGTGGGTTCGTCCAATATCAGAAGATTATAGGGTTCCAACAAAAGACGCACCATAGCCAGACGCGTACGCTCTCCTCCCGAAAGCACCTTGACTTTTTTATCCACATCTTCTCCCGAAAACAAAAAAGCCCCCAAAATATCCCGGATCTTCTTACGGATATCTCCCACGGCAACCCGGTCGACGGTATCCAGAACCGTAGTTTCCGGATCGAGTAAAGAAGCTTGATTCTGTGCAAAATATCCTATATGTACATTATGTCCTATCCGGATACTGCCTTCATAATCGATTTCCCCCATTATCATCTTCACGAGAGTGGATTTTCCTTCCCCGTTCTTGCCGACAAAAGCCACCTTTTCGCCTCTTCTGACCTCTATATTCGCCTCTTCGAATACCGTACGGCCATCGTAGGATTTCCGCAAATCCTTCCCGTCGACCACCACATCTCCCGAACGCACCCCTCCCTGAAAACGCAGATTGATACCCGTATGATCCTCCGGCTCCATTTCTATACGCTCCAATTTTTCCAACTGCTTGATACGTGATTGCACCTGAACGGATTTCGTCGCCTTGTAGCGGAAACGCTCTATAAATTCCTCCGTATCCTTAATCTGCTTCTGCTGGTTTTCATAAGCGCGCCTCTGCTGCTCTATCCGCTCTTTCCGCAATTCTACGAACTTCGTATAAGATACCCTGTAATCGTATATATTCCCGAGGGATATCTCTATGGTACGCTCCGTCACATTATCCAAAAACGCACGGTCGTGAGAGACCAGTACCACAGCTGCCGGAGACGCCTGCAAAAAGGATTCCAGCCAGGCGATGGACTCTATATCCAAATGGTTGGTAGGCTCATCCAATAAAAACAAATCGGGAGCCGTCAATAAAATCTTGGCCAATTCGATTCGCATCCTCCAGCCTCCGCTGAACTCCTCGCATTTTCGTTCCATATCCTCCCGGGTAAACCCCAACCCTCTCAAAACCACCTCCGCCTCGGCATCCATACGCTCGTATCCTCTTAAGGAAAGCTGTTCGTTAAAAGCATGAATCCTATCCAACATATTCATATAATCTTCCGAATCGTAATCTTCCCGGACGGATAAAGCATGAGTCATTGCATCCGCCTCCTCCCTAAGAGCCGATAAATCTCCGAAAGCCTTTTTAGCCTCCTCCCGCACCGTACATCCGTCTTCGTAAACCTTGGTTTGCGGCAAATAACCTATTTTTATGTCCGGTCCCTTGGAAATACTCCCCCCTTCGGGCTGTTGAAGTCCGGCTATCAACTTGAGTAAGGTGGACTTTCCCGCCCCGTTCCTGCCGGTAAGACCAATACGATCCCGTTTGTTTATCATAAACGAAACCGAATTGAATAACACTCTTTCTCCGAAGACGACACTTAAATTATCTATGGAAATCATAATATCCGTTATTTATACAAAAGAAATCTTCAATAGAGGACCTCCCGTTCCGAACGATACGGTGTCGACGACATCCGGTTCTCTGCCCGGCAAAGATAATTTTTAATTCTTAAATACCGCAATGCATTTTTAAGAAATAAATCTTATATTTGTAAATTATGCGGATTCGATCATAACCGCATATGATGATAACTAACCTAAAAACAACTATTATGCCGAAAGGAATTTACAAATTGCCGGAGATTAAAAACGAAACCATAAAAACTTATGCACCGGGCTCTCCGGAGAGAGAGGAATTGAAAACGATGCTCGCAAAATTCGGGAAAGGGGGATTCGACATCCCCATGATCATAGGAGGGAAAGAAGTGAAAACGGATAAATTCAGGGATATCCGTCCTCCGCACGATCATCGCAAACTCATAGGACGCTACCATCAGGGAGAGGGCTCGCACGTGAAACAGGCAATAGATGCGGCTCTCAAGGCCAAACCGGCATGGGAATCCATGAAGTGGGAATCCCGGGCGGCTATATTCCTGAAAGCCGCAGAGCTCATAAGCGGTCCCTACCGGCAAATACTGAATGCGGCAACCATGATAGGCCAATCCAAAAACGCTTTTCAGGCAGAAATAGACTGCGTATGCGAATTATCCGATTTTTTCAGATATAACGTAAAAAACATGTACGAACTCTACGCCATGCAACCGGACTCGGCTCCCGGCACATGGAACCGCACGGTATGGCGTCCCTTGGAAGGTTTTGTCTTTGCACTCACTCCGTTCAATTTCACCTCCATAGCCGGCAATCTTCCGGGGGCTCCCGCCCTGATGGGCAATACGGTCGTATGGAAGCCTTCGCACACTTCGGTATTATCGGCCTCTATCGTAATGAAGATATTGCAGGAAGCGGGACTTCCCGACGGAGTCATCAATATGGTGCTCGTACCCGGTCCTGTCGCCTCGGAAGTAATTTTCTCCGATCCGGACTTTGCCGGCATACATTTTACCGGCTCTACGGAAGTATTCAACGACATATGGAAGGCTATCGGAAAAAACATTCCTTCTTACCGCAGCTACCCCCGTATCGTGGGTGAAACCGGAGGGAAAGATTATATTTTCGCAGACCCCACGGCTTCTCCCAAAAAAGTGGCGACCGCCATCATCCGCGGCGCTTTCGAATACCAGGGACAGAAAT
This sequence comes from Marinifilaceae bacterium, assembly GCA_041846495.1. GTDB lineage: Bacteria > Bacteroidota > Bacteroidia > Bacteroidales > Marinifilaceae > JBGZEX01. The sequence continues at coordinate 12,198 of JBGZEX010000059.1, read as the reverse complement.
GTTCGGCAGCCTCCAGAGCCTATATTCCCTCCAATCTATGGGAGGAAATCCGGAAATATCTCGCCGAAGACATCGATAAAATAAAAGTCGGAAAAGTCGAGGATTTTTCAAACTTCGTCAATGCCGTCATAGACGAGACCTCTTTCGATAATCTCGCCCGCCGCATAGAAGAAGCGAAAAAATCCCCCGATGCGGAAATCGTCATCGGAGGGAAATGTGATAAATCCGTCGGCTATTTCGTATGGCCTACGGTCATACGGGCTCTCAAACCCGACTATATCACGATGCGGGAAGAGTTATTCGGTCCCGTAATCACAGTATACGTATACGACGCCCATAAAACGGAAGAAACTCTCGACATCCTCGATCGATCTTCGATTTACGGACTTACCGGGGCCATATTCTCGAACGTTCGGGCGAATATCGAAAAAATGACGGAACGTCTCATGCATACGGCGGGCAACTTCTACATAAACGACAAGCCGACGGGGGCCGTCGTCAACCAACAACCTTTCGGAGGCGGACGGGCTTCGGGTACGAACGACAAAGCCGGCTCCGTATTCAATCTCATCCGCTGGGCGTCTCCGCAGGTAATCAAAGAAACCTTCCTGCCGGCGGAAGACTATATGTATCCCTGCTTCAAAGAGGAGTGAACAAGGGGGATTTTCCCCCTTTCCGGAGGATAATCGGATATTAACTCCTATATTTGCGGAAAGACGAGATAAGACAAGGATATGGCAGGTATACGGAGTTTGGCAAAGGATACGGTATTATACGGATTGAGCAGCATTATCGGAAGGTTTCTGAACTGGCTTTTAGTTCCCTTATACGTTTACAAACTCCAAACGCAAGGGGAATACGGAACGGTCACCTTCCTTTACTCTTGGATGGCACTTCTGATCATCCTGCTCACTTACGGTATGGAAACCGGTTTTTTCCGGTTCGCAAACGATAAGGAAGAAAAGGATCCCGATTCGGTCTATTCGACTACCATGATTTCCATCGGCTCTACCTCCGGACTCTTCATTCTCCTGCTCGTTCTTTTCCTCAATCCTTTGAGCCGGGCCCTAAATCTCGAATCCCATCCCGATTACGTATTGCTCATGGGCATCATTATCGGCTTGGATGCCTTTACGTCCATCCCTTTCGCCTATTTAAGATATTGCAAACGCCCCTTACGCTTTGCTGCATATAAACTTGTTTCCATCGGCGTAAATATAGGACTCAACCTTTTCTTTTTCCTTTTATGTCCCTTGCTTGTCGAGAAATATCCGGATGCCGTTTCCTCTTTCTACAATCCCCGGTACGGAGTGGGTTATATTTTGATTTCCAACCTTATATCAACAATCACCGTATGTTTCCTGCTCTTGCCTGAAATCCTTAAAGCGAAATTCAAATTCCGCCCTCTTCTATTGAAAAAAATGTTGGCTTACTCCCTGCCTCTATTGGTTTTGGGAATTGCCGGAATCATGAATCAAAACATAGATAAAATGCTTTATCCCTATCTTATAGAAGATAAGGAAGCCGCCATGGCCCAATTGGGAATATACGGAGCGAATTTCAAAATAGCCCTTTTGATGATGCTTTTCACCCAGGCTTTCCGTTATGCCTACGATCCTTTCATATTCGCCCGCGAAAAAGGCGAAGACAAGCGTCCTGCCTTTGCCCTTGCCATGAAATATTTCATCCTTTGCGGATTATTCATCTTCCTCGGAGTGATGTTTTATATCGATATCATCAAATATTTCATCAAACCCACCTATTTCGAAGGCCTGCGCATAGTCCCCATCGTTATGGCCGGACAACTTTTTTCGGGTATATTTTTCAACCTTTCGCTATGGTATAAACTCACCGATAAAACCGAATGGGGAGCCTATTTCTCTCTCATCGGTTTCGGAATCATCGTTGCCGGCAATCTGATTTTCGTACCACGCTACGGATATACGGCATGTGCATGGGCGGGATTCGCCTGTTATCTCGCTATAATGCTCGCCTCCTATTTCGTAGGAAAACGTCGCTACCCCATAGCGTACGATTTGAAATCCATAGGCAAATACGGTATTGTCGCCCTCCTTCTCTATATTACAGGCATGCATGTCACTTTCGAATCTCCAATCTTACGTCTCGGCATACGGACCGTAATTTTAGCGGGATACGTGCTTTTCATCCTGAAAAACGAACCCCCTCTTAAAGAAGTCCTTCTCGCCTTAAAAAAACATGGTCGGCAATAAGATCCGGAAAAACTTTTCTATCCGAATGCGGTAAAAACAAATCTCAACGGCAAACAAAACCGCTAACCTCTCCGAGAATTCCGCCTTAAGGCAACCATTTTACCTCTTCGACACCGGCATCCTGCGCCAATTTACGCGCCAATACGAAGAGATAATCGGAAAGGCGGTTGATGTATTTCATTGCTGTTTCGTCTACGGCGGCTTCTTCCGCAAGATCCAAGATACGGCGTTCCACCCTCCGGCATACGGTACGTGCAATATGAGCGGCCGATACTCCCGGATGTCCTCCCGGAATTACGAATGCCGTCATCTGAGGCAATCGGACATCCATGCGATCGATAGCCGCTTCCAAACGGCTCAAATCCTCGGAAGTCACGCAAACTCCCGGCTTCCCTCCCTTAAAATCCGGATCGGTAGCCAAATATCCTCCCAAATCGAACAACTTCTTCTGAATCTCCAATAAATCCCGGCTCTCTTCTTCCTTAAGCGGATAGGAACGGATCATCCCCATGTGGGAATTCAATTCGTCCACTCCGCCGTAGGCCTCGAGACGAAGCGAATTTTTCGGCACCCGTTTCCCGCCGATAAGAGAAGTAGTCCCCTTATCCCCCGTTTTCGTATATACCTTCATAATAAACTTATCAAAAAATTAAACATATTTCCCTCCTTCTCCAAAAATTATAAATTATTCGCAGATTTCTCATACTCCGCCGGAACCGTAATAAACCGGACTTCCGTTTCATCGGCCGATCGAAACGGAAAGTTCCCGACAAAAGACTCCGGAAATCACCACGGAAACATATCCAGAAGCTTCCCTACGTATTCCTCATCCACGGCATCGAAAGCCGCATAATCGTCGCTGTCTATATCGAGCACGGCCACCACTTCTCCTTCCCGAATCACGGGATATACGATTTCGGATTTCGAATCGGAACTACAGGCGATATGTCCGGGAAAAGCATTTACGTCCTCTACCGTCAAACAACGTTTTTCTTTCCAGGCCGTACCGCAAACTCCTTTCCCGTATCCTATACGCGTACATGCTACAGGTCCTTGAAAAGGCCCCAAAATCAAGTTCTCTCCCTTCACGATATAAAACCCCACCCAAAAAAAGCCGAAAGTCATCCTCAAAGCCGCAACGAAATTGGCCATATTGGCCGTCACATCTTCTTCTCCCTCAAGCAATCCCCGCATCTGCGGCAATAAAATCCGATATTTCTCCGATTTCTCTCCTTCATGCACAACTATGTTTTCCGCCATATCCTGTTTTTAAATTCTATAAAATCCATTTTGAAAATATAAAAAAGTACCAAATTCTCCGGATTCCCTCATTTTTTCAATAAGACCCTGTAATTCCCCTTTTGAAGAGCCGGATCGAAAATAAGAAGGCCATACCACATCATATCTACTCTGACCTCGGCACCGGTACGGGCTTTTTCCCATAAACGGCGGTTCGTTCCGTGAATTTCCCGCATAAGTACTAAACGACGATTGCCGGATTCGAATACGAGCCAATATCCCGAAGTCCGTACGAAAACTTCCTCAAGAGGCAGCAATTCCGTCCGACCGGTCTCTATAAAATCCAAAACCGAAGCATCGGCATAATACAATCGTTCGGGATGTTCGTAATCCGCCAATCGCCGAACCAAGCGGTACATGGCACGTGTACGGCGTCTCATCCGGCCTTCCGGCACCGGCGCATTTTCGACCTTCCGGCGCCGGGGAGCCAACACCTCGGTAATCATTTCGTACATTCTCGGGGAATGTACACCGAATCCGCGCTTATTTCCGAACCGGAAAACATGTCCCAGGCGCGCCTTTATATAAGTTCCCATTCATCTTTTATTTGAGAAACGAAAATAAAAAATATACGGTTATTCCCCAAAAAATCGGGCATATTTACTAAATTAGCCCTTGCTAAAAACATCATGAAAATCTCGGAAACCAACATACAATTCCTTGCCGGCGTAGGCGAACGGAAAGCATCTGTCCTCAAAGAGGAATTAGGGATATCGAGTTTCGAAGACATGCTCTATCACTTCCCCTACCGCTATATCGACCGAAGCCGGATTTATCCGATAAAAAGCCTTCGAACGGATATGCCCTACATACAGATAAAAGCCAAGATATCCGACTTCCGCACCGTAGGCAAAGGCCGTCAAAAACGCCTTACGGCCATAGCCCGGGACGAAAGCGGAATCATCGAACTCGTATGGTTCAAAGGTATAAAATATATTCCCGCCCAAGTCGTCATGGATACGGAATATCTCATATTCGGAAGACCTTCCGTCTTCAACGGGAAACTCAATATGGTTCATCCCGAATTCGATATATACGATAAGGTCAAAAACCATCTCGTAGGCTATCAACCCCTCTACAATACTTCGGAAAAAATGAAAAAAGCCTCTCTCAATTCCAGAGGCATCAATAAAATCGTTTACAACATATTCACAAACATACAAGGGCGTATTTCGGAAAAACTCCCGGCTTCCTTCATAAACGAAAAAGGACTGATGCTGCTGCACGATGCACTTTACAACATCCACTTCCCTTCTTCCGGGACAGCCTTGAATAAAGCCGTCTACCGTCTCAAATTCGAAGAATTATTCTACATCCAACTGCATATCCAACGGGAAAAATTCCGCCGGAAAACCGTCTATAAAGGACATCCTTTCAAATCCGTAGGAAAAAACTTCAACCGCTTCTACCGTAATCTTCCCTTCGAACTCACCCGGGCTCAAAAGCAGGTGATACGGGAAATACGCCGGGACTGCGGCCGGGAAAAACAAATGAACCGGCTTCTACAGGGAGATGTGGGAAGCGGGAAAACATTGGTAGCCCTTATGGCCATGCTATTGGCCTGCGATAACGGCTATCAGGCATGTATAATGGCTCCTACCGAAATATTAGCAAACCAGCACTACCGGACACTCCTGAAATTCACAGACGGGCTTCCCGTCACCATTGCTCTGCTCACCGGTTCCACCTCCCAAACGATGCGCAAAAGCATACACGAAGGATTGGAAGACGGCAGTCTTCATATTCTGGTCGGGACCCACGCTCTTTTGGAAGACAATGTGGTGTTCGACAACCTGGGACTCGTAGTCATAGACGAACAACACCGGTTCGGAGTAGCGCAAAGAGCCAAACTATGGGTAAAAAACCAATGTCCTCCCCATATGCTCATCATGACGGCAACCCCCATTCCGCGCACCCTGGCAATGACCTTATACGGAGATTTGGACATATCCGTCATCGACGAACTTCCCCCCGGACGCAAACCCATAACCACCGTACATGTCTTCGAAAACAAAAGGAAAAAAGTATTCGACTTCATTGCGGGAGAAATAACCCGGGGGCGTCAGGCCTATATCGTATATCCTCTCATACACGAATCAGAAAAACAGGATATGCAAAATCTGGAAAAGGGTTTCGAGACCGTAAACGAATATTTCCGTCCCTTAGGATATAAAACAGGCATCGTACACGGCAAACTCAAAGCGGAGGAAAAACAGGAGGAAATAACCCGTTTTCTCAATAAGGAGACTCATATTCTCCTTTCCACCACAGTCATAGAAGTGGGGGTCGACATACCCAACGCCTCGGTAATGGTTATCGAAAATGCCGAAAGATTCGGTCTCTCCCAACTCCATCAGCTAAGGGGAAGAATAGGCCGAGGGGCAGAAAAATCCTATTGCATTCTTATGACTTCATACGAAATATCGACATATTCCAGAAAGAGAATCGAATGTATGATTCGAACAAACGACGGATTCGAAATTGCCGAGGCCGATCTCAAACTCCGGGGGCCGGGAGATATAGACGGCACAAGGCAAAGCGGAGCGGCCTTCAACCTGCGCATATCCAACCTCGCCCGAGACGGACATATTATGGCAGAAGCCGAAGCGGCCGCAAGAAAAATACTGGAAGACGATCCTCTTTTGGAAAAAGATAAAAACCATATCTATGCGGAACAACTGAAAAAGCTCTTCCGATTATACTACAACTGGAAAGCCATAGGATAATCCCATCAAAGAAGATATCCGGAAATATATCCATAAACGCAATTAATTTACAATATCGCAAATACCATTCCCATATTTTTACAAACGGATGGGGGAATTTGAAAATTAAGATGTAAATTTGCCATACATCGAAAAACTATAAACTGATTTGATATGAAAAAGAAAACACTATCCGTTTTATGCTTTTTAAGCATATTCGCCTTATCCATGTACTCCTGCAAAAATGCCAGTAAAAAACAAAAAGAGGATAAAGCGAAAACCGAAACTGCCGTAAATCATTCCATCGAGGTGGACGAACTTTTACGGAATGCCGCCCGGTTAGTCGAAAAAGAAATAAGCGTATCCGGAATATGCACCCATATTTGCAGTCATGGAGGAGGCAAAATATTCCTTATGGGAAGCGACGATTCTAAAGTAATAAAAGTGGAAGCCGGAGAAAAAATCGGAAGTTTCAAACCCGAAACCGTGAATTCCATGGTAGAAGTAAAAGGTATCCTTAAAGAAGAGCGTATAGACGAAGCCTTTCTCGCCGATTGGGAGGCAAAAATCAAACAGGGAACCGAAGAAAAACACGGCCAAGGAGAAAGCGGATGCGATACCGAAAAAAAGGCGAGAAATGAAGCGTCAGCCTCCAATGCACAAGAACGTATCGAGAACTTCCGGAAAAAAATTGCCGAACGCAACGAAAAAGAAGGTAAGAACTATCTGTCGTTCTATCATATCGAAGCAATAAGCTATATCATAAAATGAGTAATTTCATGAATTCGATGAGGAAATGGTCCCGAACCATACACCGGGACCTCTCTTTCCTGTTTTCCGGGATCATCACGGTTTATGCCTTATCCGGCATATATCTCAACCATAAACGGGATTTCAATTCCAATTATTCGGTAAAACGGCAGAGTTATCAGGCGGAAGGAAGTTTTCCCGCTCGGAAAGAGGAGTTTACCGAGACGGAAGTCCTGCGCTTATTAGCAGCGGTAAATGAAGAATCGAACTACACCAAACATTATTTTCCGGACGACAACCACCTCAAAATTTTCATAAAAGGCGGCTCCTCAATCGTATTGAATATCACCGACGGGCAAGCCATATACGAAGCCCTGAAAAAACGCCCCATCATAAGCCGGCTCAACCGGCTCCATTACAACCCCAATCGCTGGTGGACCGTATTTTCCGATACGTTTGCGGTTTCCCTCCTTCTCATCGTAATTAGCGGTCTTGTCATGAACAAAGGCAAGCGCGGCTTGCGAGGACGCGGAGGCATCGAATTCATTGTCGGCATTCTTATTCCGCTTTTGTTTATATTCTTTTCATAAAGAGTTTTTTACTCTACCGATAATATAAAAACCGGATTCTACCGGTTAAGTCGATTTGCATTACAAGATGGATGAAGTATTTCAAATATTTTTAATAGCAATGTCATATACGGCCGTTTTGGTGTTTTTTGCATTAAACCGTATAGATGCGGGATACGGATTGTTTTACGACAAAAAATGGGGTATTTCGCTTCCGAATAAAATCAGTTGGATAATTATGGAAGCTCCCGTATTTTTTTCCATGCTCCTGCTATGGTATTTCTCGGAAAAAGCCTCGAATCCCGTCCTCATCGTTTTTCTCGTATTTTTCGAACTGCATTATTTTCAGCGTTCTTTTATCTTTCCTTTTCTCATACGAGGGAAAAATCGCATGCCTTTAAGTATCGTCCTCATGGGCATCGTATTCAATCTCTTAAATGCGTTAATGCAAGGAGGATGGATATTCCACATAGCTCCGTCCGAATATTATTCCGAAGCATGGTTTAAAACGCCTCAATTCATTATCGGCACAATCGTATTTTTTTCGGGTATGACCATCAATCTGCACTCCGATCACATCGTACGTAATCTCCGGAAACCCGGAGACAATAATCATTATCTGCCTAAGGGCGGAATGTTCCGATATGTGACCTCGGCCAATTATTTCGGAGAATTCGTCGAATGGACGGGATTCGCTCTGCTCACATGGTCGTGGGCAGGTGCAGTATTCGCACTCTGGACCTTTGCCAACCTATGTCCCCGGGCTGCCCGTACTTATGAAAAATACCGCACTCTCTTCGGAGAAGAATTGAACACCCGAAAAGTCAAACGCATAATTCCTTTTATTTATTAACTGCCTGTCATGAAGAAAAATCCCGTCATAGTAACCGGAGGAAGCGGCAGTATCGGGGAAGCTGCCGTAAATTTTCTCGTAAATGGAGATATCCCCGTTATCATGACATGTCGCAATCTTGAGAAAGGCGAAAACATACGAAAAAAAATCCTTGAAAAACGAAGGGATGCAAAAATAAAACTTATAAAACTCGAACTCGACAATCGGGATTCCATATTAAAATTCATTGCAACCATAAAAGAAGAAAAAATACGAATCGGAGGGCTATTGAATATCGCAGGCAGCATGAATAAACATTATACGGAAACCGTAAACGGAGTAGAATCGGTCATGGCTGTAAACTACATGGCCCCTTACGTATTGACCCGGTTATCCATACCCTATCTTGCCGATAACGCCCGTATCGTAAATACGGTTTCCGTTATGTGCAAATACGGAAAAATAACCGATGATTTTTTAATACCGACTCCGAAAACATATTCCCGTTTCAAAATTTACAGCAATTCCAAACTCGGTCTTATGTTATTCTCCGTCGTCCTTTCCGAACATATCCCGAATTCCTGTATCGTATGTACAGCCGATCCCGGAGTTGTAAACTCCGATATGCTCCGTATGGACAGTTGGTTCGATCCTCTTACCGATATATTATTCCGTCCTTTTACAAAAACTCCGACACAAGGAGCAGTTCCGATAATCAATGCTTTTTCCGCTTCCGAAAGCGGTTATATTTTCAAAGGCGAAAAATCCTATCTCATACCGGAAAAATACAGATTGCATCCCAAAAGATATTTTCTTTGGAATCATACGGAAGAATTTATAAAAAAACATTTGAATATAAGTATATAGTAAATCACATATAAATGCAAGAATCCAAACTTTTTACTCCCTATAATTTAGGCCCGGTCAAATTGCGCAACAGAACAATACGAGCTGCTGCTTTCGAAGGTATGTGTGCGGGGAATGTCCCTACCGAATTATTATACGATTACCATACGGCCGTTGCTGCCGGCGGTATCGGTATGACCACCGTCGCCTATGCATCCGTAACCCGAAACGGACTCTCTTTTCCCCATCAACTATGGATGCGCAAGGAAATCGTACCCGCATTGCGAAGACTCACGGATGCCGTTCATAAGGAAGGGGCTGCCGTTTCCATACAATTAGGACATTGCGGAAATATGTCCAAAAGGAAAATAGCGGGAGAGACTCCCGTATCGGCATCGAGAGGTTTCAATATATATGCTCCGACTTTCGTTCGTAAAATGCGAAAAAACGAAATCTACGATATGGCCAAAGCTTTCGGCTCCGCTGTAAAACTTTCCCGAGAAGCCGGATTCGATGCCGTGGAAATCCATGCGGGACACGGCTATCTCATCAGTCAATTTTTATCGAAATTCACCAATCATCGTCGAGACGAATATGGAGGAAGTCTTGAAAACAGGATGCGATTCATGAATATGGTTATGCTCGAAGCCTTAGAAGCCGGAGGCGGGAAAATAGCCATTACTGCCAAAATCAACACGAGCGACGGTTTTAAATTCGGAGGAGGCATGCAAACGGAGGATTGTCTTAAGGTAGCACGTAAACTCGAAGATTGCGGATTGGATGCCCTCACTCTCAGCGGCGGATTCGTCAGCAGAGCGCCTATGTATGTTATGCGAGGGAAAATGCCGGTTAAATCCATGGCATACCATATGAATAATCTACCTATGAAATGCCTCTCCCGATGGTTCGGTCCCCTTATGGTTCCGCCTCATCCTTTCAAAGAAGCTTATTTCTACGACGATGCCCTTAAATTCAGAAAAGCTTTAAAAATACCGTTGATTTATGTCGGAGGACTTATCTCTCGAGATAAAATCGATATGGTGTTGAATTCGGGATTCGAATTCGTTGCCATGGCAAGAGCTCTTATAAACGATCCCGGATTCGTAAACCGCATGAAAAACGAAAATCTTGCACGATGCGAATGCGAACATGCCAATTATTGCATTTCCCGTATGTACTCCCGAGAAATGGCTTGTTATCGACATATAAAAAACGAACTTCCGAAATGCTTAATCAAAGAAATAGAAAAAAACAAACGGCATTGATAACCGGGGCAAGTTCCGGTATCGGACTTGCTTATGCAAAAAATCTCGCACGACGAGGATACGATCTTGTACTCATCAGTAATGAAAAAGAGAAAATTTTTCATACGGCCGGGGAAATTGCTTCGAAATACGGCATAAAAACCCATCCGCTCCACAAGGATCTTTCCACCGATAACTCAGCCGAAGAGGTCTTCGAATTTTGCCACTCAAAAAATATAGAAATAGAAATACTTATAAGTAATGCCGGCTTTCTGATATTCGATTATATGAGTGAAACCGACACCGAAAAAATAAAAAGCATGGTACGATTGCAAACGGAAACTCCCACGCTTTTATGCAAGCTCTTCGGAGATGAAATGAAAAAACGCAGACAAGGTTTTATCCTATTAATGTCCTCTATGGCGGCCTGGATGCCGTATCCCGGTCTTGTAATCTACGCTTCGACCAAAAGATATCTTAAAGATTTTGCCAAAGCCTTCCATTACGAAATGGCCGACTTCAATGTAGGTGTCACAGCTTTGTGCCCGGGAGCGGTAAACACATCGCTTTATAAATTAGATGCCCGGAAACGGGATATCGCCTTAAAATACGGTATTATGATGCCTACCGATAAATTAGCGGATATGGGCATACGCGCTATGTTTCGTAAAAAGACACTGTTTATTCCGGGCAGAATAAACAGAATCGCTCTTCCCCTCCTGCATATAACTCCTATGCGCTTCATTCAATATCTAAAACACCGTACTCGAATTTTGGATAAATAAGAGATCTCCTATTTATTCCGAAATCCGGAAAAATCTTCATCCGATAGACAGTAAAAACTTCCCTCTGCTTTATTCACAAAGCAGTTTTATCCGAAAATAAAGACTGTTCTTCACAAACCCGGTCGTAATACATCTTGTCTTCCTCCATAAAACAAACGACGGTAACTTCCAATTCCGGTTTGCAACCGTATAGAAATTCGCTAATGGTTTCGACTGCAATCCGGGCAGCTTCAGCCTTGGGAAAACGATAAACGCCGGTACTTATACACGGAAAAGCAATCGAATGAAAGCCTTTATCCGCCGCAAGCGTAAGCGCTGTCCTATAGCACGAAGCCAACAACTCCCGCTCCCGACTATTTCCCCCGTACCAAATCGGTCCTACGGTATGAATCACCTTCTTACAGGGCAAAGCATAGGCATCCGTCATCTTGCTTTCTCCCGTACGACATCCGCCCAAACCCCTGCATTCATCCAAAAGCCCGGGCCCCGCAGCTCGATGAATAGCTCCGTCGACACCGCCGCCGCCAAGCAAAGAAGTATTGGCTGCATTGACAATAACATCTCCCTTAAATTCGGTTATATCCCCGACGATTACACTAATTCCCTTCATAATTCATATAAAATAATTTTCAATTCGTTCCACAAATCGTAAACATCCTATTTTTCGCCTGAAAACTATCTCGTTGGATAATAGAGTATTACCACTTTAAGATTGATGTATAGGTAACGATTTAGAAATGAGCGGAATGCTTTGAGGCACATTGTTTTGGATAGCCAAAGAACGCTCACTTTTACTACTTGCAAAGGTACACATTTGCGAGTGAAAGTGAGCGTCTTTTCTTGTTTTTCTTCTTTTTGGTGAAAGAAAAAAGCAATTACAGTCGTTGCGAGCGGTTGCGATTGATAAGCTGTTTCCATTTCTGTTCGCACCAATCGG
>JBGZEX010000058.1:0-7842 GCA_041846495.1 Marinifilaceae bacterium | reverse complement strand
TTACTCCTAAAACAAACAGCCGAAGAACCTCCGGAAGAAGAGAATTTGACATAAGGGGGCTTGTCCGTAAACTAAAACACCCCCAATACGTGATAGATAACGAGTTGGGGCAAGATAATTATGGTTTAGCGGACAGCAATAGTAAATTATAAGCAATTCTGATATTCGTGGAATACGTGGTTTTTATTCGTATCTCAGCGATTCCACCGGATTCTGCCGGGCTGCATTCCGACAACTTAATATGGAGATTATTCCGATAAAAATACAAATGCACAAGCCGGGGAGGACGAATATCCACCATTCCAAGGATATTTTGATCGAGAAATTCCGGAGCCATCGGGATGCAATATACCAAGCTCCCGTCAGTCCGATGATTGTACACGGAATCAATAATACGGCAATGTCTCGGATGAAAATGCGGATAATATCGTTTACGGTGGCTCCGTTTATTTTTCGGACGGCCAGATTTTTGCGATTACGGCTGATTTCGTCATTCATATATCCCAGTAGTCCTACCAAGGTAATGAGTAGAATAATCGAACTTCCCGCATATATGGCATTTCGCAATCCTTTTTGCGGTTGATATCTGTTTTCCTGTACTTCTGCCAGACTTCGTATTTCCGCTTCGTTGCGCACCATGGCACGATTGAAGATATCGGTGAATTTTTTCACGATGTCCGTATTTTTTCCGGGCAGCGTTTTTATAAGAATCAAGGGAGGATAGTTCGGGTATCTTTCAAAGGATTCGATAAATTTTTCTCTCGGCCAATAGAAAAAAACGGAAGGCCGTATATCCGTGTCGTAAATGGTTCCGACAATTATATCGGAGAAGATTCCCGAAATACGATTGGATATGCTGTTTGCATTATGTTCGGATATTTCGATATCTTTTCCGACCGCTCCGTTTTTCCATCCGTTATTCAGCATGAGGAGCTCTTCGCCTTTCCGGCTTATCATAATGCTGTTCGCAGCCGTAACTCCCTCCTCGAAGGCTTGTCCGGAGATAACGGGTATTTCCAAAATCGGAAAATAACTGTCGTCTATATGGTAGAAGTCGGCTACGTTGAATAATTCTTTTTCTCCGTCGGGAGAATATACGTTGTTTCCGGATGCTCCCTCTATCGGGAGATTGAAAGCGAGTCCGACATTTTTCACTTCCGGCATGGCATTGAGTTCGTTTATTACGGTTTGAATCTTGTGAGCTTGCATACCGCTTGCAGAACCGTAATACACATTGTTTACGACATAGCCGTGGTCGGCGTTTTTCATTTTACCGTATTGCATGCTGACAACCGTCAATACGGCTAAAATCGATGCGGCTCCCATGAATTGGACGGATAGAAGCACTTTTTTCCATTGAAGGGTTTTGCGGCGATAGTTTCTGAAAACGGCGGTTACGGGTATACGGGTGAAAATATGTCCGGAGAAATAACCTACGGATAGCATTAAACCTGTCAAAATAAACAGAACGGGGATGATTACATAAGCGTTCAGCGTGGCCTCGAGACTATGGCCGACCTGGACTTCGGCCAACGGCTTTACGATTAGAATGAGTACGAAGCCTGCTGCCAAAGAGAGGACGAATATCAGGGAGTTTTCCGTAAATATCATTTTTTGCAAACTTCGTTTTTCCGCCCCGTAGCATTTGAGAATGGCCGTTAATTTGGTGCGGTTTGCCATTAGGCTTAGAGTCAGCAGCATATAGTTCATGATCGAAACGAAAAGTACGATAATGGCGATGGACGAGAGGACGAAAATCGGATTTTTTACTTCTTTCCGGTTGGGGAATGCCTTCCGGATGGATTCGAAGCTGTAATTCAACTTTATGCCGTTCTTTTTCTCCACTTCTTCGATATTTTGGTGTTTTTCCTGCATTTTGCGTACGGCGGGAGCAAGACTTTCCGGAGATATTCCTTTTTGAAGTTTTACGCAGGTGTAATACCGGTCGTTTCCTATCCAGTTTTTCGTACCGTCCCATGTGAACTTGGAGGTAGATACCATGGAAATGGCGATATCGAAAGAATAATTCGTATTTTCCGGTATTTTTTCGAAAATGCCTCCGATTCGAATCATTTTTCCCGGATAGTTTTTGATTTCAATCGTTTCTCCGACGACATTGCCTCCTATTTTTGCAGCTATTTCACTGGAAACGATGCATGTCATCGGAGTTTTCAGTATCTCTTCGGGCTTGCCTTCGAGCATGGGACGGGGGAGCACCTCGAATAAATGTTCGTCGGCTAATACGAAATCCGCTTTGTAATTACGGTTGTCTTTCGAGTAGAAAACCAACCGGCCTATGGAATTCAATCGGGTAGCGGATTCGATGCCCGGAACTTCGGCTTTCAATCCCGGACCGATAGCTCCGCTTACGCGCGGGTGCGTTTCCAATTTATCCATTGCGGATTTATCCGGATTGTAGTTTTCGTTTACGATATAAATCCGTTCTGCATCGGGATAAAAACTATCGTAACTATAGTAATAAAATACTTCGGATAAGAGAAGGGTTCCGAATCCCAATCCTGCGGATAGGGAGATTATGCGGGTGAGACAATGTTCCCCTTTTGCGAATAATTTTCGTATGGCGAATTTTAGCGTATGCATATTGTATATTGTGATGATGGGAATAGCGATGATTATTATTGCGATTGTTATCCGGAGAACTCATTCGTATCTTATGGATTCGATGGGATTCCGGGATGCGGCCATCCAACTTTGCCAACTTACGGTTAATAAGGCTACGAGGAATGACGTCAGACCGGCTACAGCGAAAATCCACCAGCTCAATGCGGTTTTATAGGCAAAATTTTCCAGCCAGCGATTCATGAGGTGATAGGTTATGGGCGTAGCGATAACGAAGGCAATGCCCAACCATACGGCTACGTTCTTATTGAGCATTCGTACGATTTCCAGAGTAGAGGCTCCGTTCACTTTACGAATTCCTATTTCTTTGACTTTATCGCGGGAGATGAAAATAATGAGTCCGAACAATCCCGTCAATGCCAGTATTATCGTCCACAATGCGACGAATTCGATGAAATGTGCCATACGAATTTCTTTATTGTAGAGCTGTTCGAGCGTATCATCCAGGAAGTTAAGTTGAAATACGGTTTCGGGATCGAATTTACGGGCCGTATTTTCGATGAAGTTTTTTAATAGGGTGTAATTCTTCGTTTTGAATTTTATCAATATAATGTGTTTCCTCGTATCGGTTCGCCAGAATAACATGGGGCGAATTTCGTTTTTTAGGGATTCGAAATTGAAATTTTGGGAAATGCCTACGATATCGCCTATAAAGTCGAAACCCGAAATTTTCCGTTCCAAAGGATTTTTCCAACCGAATTCCTGTACGGCTTTTTCGTTTAGGATGAATTTGTCGATATCCGCTTCTCCACTGCCGAACTTATGTCCTTCCTTTATCTTTATTCCGAAAAAATCGATGAAACGGTCGTCTATCGGCCACGCTTGAAGTTGTATCGCCTGACCGTCCACGTTGCGTCCCCAGCCCATACCAACACTTCCCGGTAAAAATTGCGTATAGCAATAGTTTATAATTTCAGGATTTTTCATCAATTCGTTTGCAAATGCCCTATGGCTTTTTTGTAATGTGGAAGTTCGCATATAAACTACATTTTCTTTATCGATGCCTATGTCGAAATTATTCCAAAAATGCAATTGCTTTTCGATGGTAAGCGACGAGGCAAGCAATGCGATGGTGCATACGAATTGGAGTATTATAAGCATGCTGCGAAATGTTTTTCCTTTTCCGGAGAAAAACATTTTGCCTTTTACGGCTTGAGAAACGGGAGGGGTGGTGATATAATACGATGGGTAGAGAGCCGATACGATACCGAATAAACCGGCGAAAATTACGAATGTGGCATAATAAACTTCTCTTCCCTTGAACGATAACCCGTCGATTTGAAAAATATTCTCCAAATATCCGTAAGTCATGCTATGAAGAATGAAAGCCGTACCCATAGCGAATAGCGCCAATACGACCGCTTCCCCGATGATGTATGAGCGCGAACGTCCCTTTTTTTCTCCCAGAATTTGCCGTACGGATAGGGATTTGGCCCGTAGCGGAGCTTGAGATGTGGAGAAGTTGATGAAATTTACGGCTCCCATGACCGCCAATACGATTATAAGTAAGTCGAGTACGTCTAAAACGGTTTTATTAACCGATGCGAACATATATCCTCTCGAACCGTAATGCAGCCGGTCGAGGGCTATCAGATCGATATGGATATCCTCCCGTTTCGTACGTTTCTTCAAATTCTCTATCATACCGGCAATCTCTTCTATCCCTTCGATTTTTCTATCCGTTAGATTTTTGTCGTTTCCTTTTTTCAACTGATAAAATATGCTGAAACTCCACTCGCTCCATTCGTCATTGTTCCGAGTGACAAGAGAGGTGACGGCATCGCATCGGAAGGAGGTGTTTTCGGGCATGTCTTGCATGATGCCGGATACGGTAAGCGGATTATTGTAAACCATTACCCGTTCGCCTATTATGTCGGTGGAACCGAAGATTTTTTTTGCGGAGGTTTCGGAAAGGACTACCTTATCCGGGTCGGAAAGAACTTTTTCCGGATCTCCCGATATCAACGGGAAATCGAACATTGTAAAAAACTCTTCGGATGCACTTATGGTATTTATCTCTACGGCTTCTTTCGATGTTTGTTGAGGATGGTTGAACATCTTTTTCTTCCTTACGTGTACTACCGTGCTTTTTTCGATTTCGGGCACATTGCTTTTTACGAGTTCGGCCATTGGAACCGGGAGAGCACTCCCCATATCGATATTGAATGACATTAAATAAATATCGTTTTTATGAAACCCGTCGAAACTTTTTTCGTAAGAGGTATATAATGTCAATACGATTATGCCCAGAAAAGCCACAATCAGGCTGATGAGCGTCAGGGTAGAAGAAATCCGGTATTTTACAACGGTTTTCAAGATTTGTTTTATCGTTTTCATTTTATTGCCGGTTATATGCGATTAGGGAGAGGGAGCATTCAAAAGGTATTCCCCGTCTGGCTTACGATCATTCCGTCGAACAGATTGATGATGCGATGGGCGAATTCCGCATCGTGTTTGGAGTGTGTAACCATGACGATGGTTGTTCCTTCTTTGTTGAGTTCACTCAAAAGATTCATGACTTCGAGTCCGTTTTTGGAATCCAGATTACCCGTGGGCTCGTCGGCGAGTATGAGTTTGGGGTTGGCAATAACGGCACGGGCGATGGCTACACGCTGTTGCTGCCCTCCGGACAACTGTTGGGGAAAATGTTTTTCGCGATGTCCGATATTCATACGCTTGAGTACGTTTCTTACCATTTCCTTACGTTTACTCGGAGATATTTTCAAATAAATGAGCGGTAGCTCCACATTTTCGTATACATTCAATTCGTCGATGAGGTTGAAACTTTGAAAGACGAAGCCTATGTTCCCTTTGCGCAGCCGGGTACGTTGATTTTCTTTGAGATCGCCCACTTCCCGGCCGTCGAAGCAATAGCTCCCTTCGGTCGGATTATCGAGTAACCCGAGAATGTTGAGGAGTGTGGATTTTCCGCATCCGGACGGTCCCATAATAGCTACGAATTCTCCTTTTTTCACATGGATATCCACATTTCTCAAAGCCATGGTTTCCACTTCTTCCGTTCGGAAGGTTTTGGTCAGGTTTTTTGTACGTATCATATTGTTCTATTTAAAATGTTTGACGTTTTTAAAGGACTGTATCGATTGTAAATTCTTTTATGCGGGCCGTTTAGCGGTATAGGATCAATTTGTCGTTATTACCGTAATTTTCATATCCGGAAGTAATGACCTTTTCGTTTGGGAGTAATCCTTCCAGGACTTCGTAGTATTGCGGATTTTGTTTTCCGATACGTATATGACGTTTTACGGCGAATTTGCCGGATTTGTCGATTACGTATACCCATTGTCCTCCAGAGCTTTGGAAGAATCCTCCGCGAGGCAGGAGAATGGCTTCTTGAGGCTGTCCGAGTTCCAAATCGATATGGTAGGTTTGTCCGGAGCGGATATTGTCGGGTTTTTCGCTTATAAATATCATGTCGATTTTAAATTGGCCCCGGCGTACTTCGGGGTAAATTTTTTTGACCTTCAGTTCGTATTTTTTATTTTGCCGCGAAAACGAGGCGTTTAGCGTATGCCGTACCCGGTCGATATAATGTTCGTCTATCATGGCCTGTACTTTATAATCCGTAAGTACGTTGATTTGTCCGATTCGCGTACCCCGGGCTATACTTTGGCCTATTTCCGCATCCAACATGCCGAGTTGTCCGTCTACGGGAGCTTTTACATTCATATTTTCCAAACGTTCGTGTACCAATTCCAAAGTTTTTCGCATTTTCAGAAGATCGGCCGACAATTGTTGCATTTCGGAAATCATAATCATGGAATCGTTTTTAGCTTTGAGAAGATTGATTTTTTGTTCTTCCTCGGCTTGTCGGTAATCTTCTTCGGCTTGTCGATAGTTTTCCCGGGGGATGAGTTTGTCTTTATAGAGGGCCTTTTGTTGCTCGAAATTCCGTTTTTTCCTTTGGATGTCGAAATGCGATGCCAATAGTCGACGCCGGGTTTCAATCATTTGGTTTTCGAAGTTTATCCGCGTTTGGCGAAGCATATTTTCTTTTTGAGCCAGATTCGATTCGCTTGCCATAATATCCTGGTAAAGGCTGCGGTTTTCCAGTTTCAGGATGATATCTCCGGCTTTTACGTATCCTCCCTCTTCTACGAGGCGTTCTTTTACATGCCCTCCTTCTTCGGCATCGAGATAGATGGTGGCGATGGGTTCCACTTGTCCGCTTATACGTATATAATCATTGAACGGACCTTGTTTTACGTCGCTTACGGTGATTCTGCCGATATCCACTTTCAGCGATCTTGTTCCGGAAATGGCGGCAATCCTGTAGATTAAAAATATAAAGGCCAAACCGCAAATAATCCAAAGCACATGTTTCTTTTTTAACCCTTTCTTTTTTTCGATGATTCTATCCATGGCATATTGTTTAATTGATTTCAAAATTTATAAATGGCTTTACGTTCCGGCAAACCTATTAATCAAGCCGTTTCCCCGAATAAAAACGGACGGTTTGTTCTTTTACCTTTAATTGGAAGTGCACACGCATGAAATCGGCTTCCGCTTGAGCCAACAGATTTTTAGCGGTATGGAATTCGATTATATTGATAAGGCCTTGTTCCATTTTCTTTTCCGAAATGATATAAGCTTCCCGTAAGGCCTTTTTTTTAGTGCATAGTAATTCCATTTCTTTCCGGAATGCATTTATTTGGCGAATATCTTCTGCAATGGCCTGATAAAGATTTTGTCGTTCTTCCTTTTGTTTGTTTAAACTTGCCGCATGTTCCAGTTTCGCCTTTTTTATTTTGGATTGAACCGCCCATTTATTGAATATGGGAATCCGGAGACTGAGATAAACGGATTTTGCCATATTTTGTGACCACTGGTCTTTGAAAGAAATCGTACGCATGTTTGAGGAATTGCCGGATTGTATATGTTCTTTGTGAGAATCCGCATAATTCGTGCTTAAGCCGGCACCTAAACTTAGTTGAGGGAAGAGTTCTCCGCGGATGACGGCTAAATTTTTCCGGGTCATATCCGTTTCCAAATCGGTGCGACGTACCGAAGGCATGTGTTGCAGAGCTATTTGATAGATTTCTTCCAAATTGTATGCGATATTTTCCGGGATGGTGTTTTCTTCGTTTTTTATACGAATCTCCTCATTGCCGGTAGCTCTGCCAATAAACGATACGGAAAATCCATAGATCCTACGACCAATACCTTTGCCAATCGCAACTTCTT